>JAUQXD010000016.1 GCA_030834835.1 Thermoflexales bacterium
CGATTTCAACGACATCGCGGGCGCAGGCCCGGCCGGTTTCGGCGCAGCCCGATCGGCTGGTGCTTCGCTCTGAACGGTTTGAGTTTGCCCCGCGCGTGCTGCCAGTACCACCATCACCACGGTGGCCGTCCACACGGCGGCGGCCATCGCCAGATGCGCGCCACGCAGCACCAGATGAATCCTGGACAAGACCACCGTGCCGCCGATGACGGCCTGCACGATGAAGAAACTCAAGGCCAGCCCGGCCGCCACCCACACCACGTGAAAGTGATCGCGCAACCGCCATGCCAGCAACGTGGTGTACGCCAGAATCATGCCCGTAATCAAAGCCACGAGCCGATGGAACCACTGAATGTAGGTACCAACTTCCGTGCTATTGGGAATTAACGCACCCCGGCACAACGGCCAATCGAACAGGCAGCCCAACGCCGAATTGGTCGCGGTCACGACCGCGCCCACAAACAACAGCGCAATCACCGCGACCAGGCTGATCAACGCCCACTTGATCAGACGCCGCCGATCGTCGGTCGCCGCCACCCGATCGGGCTTGAGGCGAGCCGTCACGGCCACCATCGTCGCGCAGGCCAGCATCGTCAATGCCGCAAAGAAGTGCGCCACCACTGTGATCGGATGATTCTTCAAGATCACCGTGATCGCGCCCAGCACCACCTGAACACCGATCACGCCGATGCCCCACAGCGCCGGCTGCACGATCCACTTGTCGTGTCGATACGCTCGCCACGCCGTCCACGCGATCAGGCCGACCAGAATCGTCACCACGCCCGCGACGTAGCGGTGCGCCATCTCGATGACGGCTTCCGTCGAGGCAGGCGGCAGCGGCTGACCATAGCACAGCGGCCAATCGGGGCAGCCCAGGCCGGAGCCCGTCACGCGCACCACGCCACCCAGCACCACCAACGCATACGTCACCAGCGCCGTAAACAGCGTCAGTTTACGGAAGCGTGACAGCGGCTTGAAATAATCGAGCGCGTTGACAATTTTTGAAAGCATCGTCCACCACTACACTATCAGACTACCAGACTTGATAGATCACAGTTTGGAGCAGAGCGGGCTTCCACGCCCGCGTATCCCGGCGGCGTGGGAGCCGCCTCCGCTGGTAATCAGTGATCTTCAGTGATCCACAGGGACTACGCAACTATTGAACTATCGCACCAATTTACTTCTTCTCAGCCGCCAACTTGGCCGCAATACGGGCATCGCGCACGGGCCGCTCACTGTACACGGGCAGCACCGTGTCGAAGTTGTACGACGGCGGCGGCGAGGACGTGGCCCACTCCAGCGTATTGCCTTGCCACGGATCATCGCCCGCCACCACCTTCTTCTTCGCGCTGATATACACGTTGATCATGAACGTCAACACCGACGCCGCGATCAAGAACGCCCCGATCGTCGCCAGCAGATTCATCGGCCCCCAGCCGCGCGTCGGTGCGTAATCGACGATGCGGCGCGGCATGCCTTCCAGCCCCAAAATGTGCATGGGGAAGAAGGTGATGTTGAAGCCCAGCAGCATCAGCCAGAAATTCAGCTTGCCAATCTTCTCGTCCAACCGCCACCCCATGACTTTGGGCCACCAGTAGTAGAAACCCGCGAAAATGCCAAACACGCTGCCGCCAAATAGCACGTAGTGGAGGTGAGCCACGATAAAGTAACTGTCCTGCACCTGATAGTCGATGGGCACCACAGCGTTGAATACCCCGCTGATGCCGCCGATGACGAACATGCTGAGGAAACCGAATGTGAACAGCAGCGGCGTATCAAAGCGCAGCCGACCGCCCCACAACGTCGCCAGCCAGTTAAAAATCTTCACGCCCGTCGGCACGGCGATCGTCATCGTGGCCGCCATGAAGAACGTCTTCAACACCGGGCTAAGGCCGGTCGTAAACATATGGTGCGCCCACACCAGAAAGCCCAGCAGACCGATCGCGGCGGTGGAGTACGCAATGGCCTTGTAGCCGAAGATCGGCTTGCGCGAAAAGACCGGCAGCACTTCCGAAACGATACCCATCGCGGGCAGCACCATGATGTACACGGCCGGGTGTGAATAGAACCAGAACATATGCTGCCACATGTTCGGGTCCGCGCCCGGACCGCTGAAGAACGACGTGCCAAAGTTGCGATCGAGCAGCAGCATGATCAGCGCGCCCGCCAGCACCGGCGTCGACGCCAGGATCATCATCGACATCGTCAGGATCGACCAATCGAACAGCGGGATGCGCGTCATGGTCATGCCCGGCGTCCGCATGTTCATGATCGTGACGATGAAGTTGACCGCTCCTAATGTTGACGAGGTGCCGATCAGCAACAGGCCCAGAATCCACAGGTCCGTGCCAACCGACTTGGAGAACACACTGTTCGCCAGCGGGCTGTAGCCCGTCCAACCGGCTTCCGGCGCGCCCACGGCCAGACTGCTATACATCACGATCCCGCCCGCCATCGCCATCCAGAAACTCAGCGCGTTGATGCGCGGAAAGGCCATGTCGCGCGCGCCGATGTGCAGCGGCATGAAGTAGTTGCCAAAGCCGGCGAACATCGGCACGATGAACAGGAAGATCATCGTGGTGCCGTGCATCGAAAACATCTGATTGTACGTGGCGGCGTCGACGACCTGCGCGCCGGGCTGCGCCAATTCCAACCGGATGATCAACGCCATCAGGCCGCCCGCGACAAAAAACACGAAGGAAGCCACCATGTACATGATGCCGATCTTCTTGTGATCGACCGTCGTCAGCCATTCCATCAACGCGGACTGCGACCGATAAGTCGTCCTGGGAACCGCGGATTGAGCAGTAGCCATATCCGATTGTCCTTTCGCTACTTTAGCGACATCATGTACGCCGTCAGCGCTTCGATGTCGGCGTCACTCAAGTTCAGGTTGGGCATCAGCACGCCCTCTTTCAACGCCGGCGGATTCTTCAGCCAGCGCTTGAGGTTGCCTTCGGTGTTGGTAAACATCCCGCCCGCCAGCGACGTGCGGCTGGCAACGTGCGTGAGGTTGGGGCCGACCTTGCCCTGCGCCGCGGTGCCATTGACCTGATGACAGCCGATGCAGGCGCTCACCAGGAACAGCTGCTCGCCCTGCGCGGCGGCATCGGCGGTGGGTGCGGGGTTCGCCTGTTGCTGCTGCACCCAGGCATCGAACTCGGCTGTATCTTTGGCGATGACGACCGAGCGCATGTTGGCGTGCGACGGGCCGCACAACTCGGCGCATTGGCCGTAGAATACGCCCGCCGCATCGGCCTGAATCCAGCTGCGATTGATGCGATTAGGGAAGGCGTCGGTCTTGCCGTTCAGCTGCGGAATCCAAAAGCTGTGGATCACGTCGACCGAAGAAATTTCCAGGTTGACGACTTTGCCGACGGGGATCACCAGATCGGTCGCGGTGGTGATGTTCAGATCGGGGTATTGATACTCCCACCACCATTGATGGCCGATCACTTTGACGGTCAGTTGATCGCCGGCTGAGGCGGGTTTGGCATCCAATGTCTGCTGAGTTTGCAGCGCCAGCACAAACAGCACCACCACGATGATGGCGGGCGCAATGGTCCACGCAATCTCAAACCGCGTATTGCCGTGAACCTGCTTAGGCTCGGTCGTGTCATTGGGCCGCTGGCGGAAGCGCCATGCCGAAAACAACAGCATGCCTTCCACGATCACAAACACCACCACGGCAATCGCCAGCACGACGCCAAATAGCGAAGAAATGGCGGCACCGTTGGGGCCTTTAGGATCGAGCGCCGACGGCGGCACGCCGTCCTGGGCATAAACAGGCCCGGCCGACACCAGAGCAAGCGCGACCATCACCGCCAACGTGCTGGCAAACAGCAACGTCCGGCGGATGTGCTTCCGCTGGAACCAGATCATGGATCCTCCCTGACATTCAATTGATACGCCATCGGGGTGTGGAGTTGCGCCTTGGCCGCGCAACCGCCGCAACAAGCATCCCTTGTGTTGCACATCGGGCACTGTTACCCTGAGGTCAGTGCCCGACTTCGTGAACAATCCCACTTGACTAACTGCATTATACCACTGGCATATATCTGTTTGTCAAGATAAAAATTCAAATTAATCGCCCGACCGCCCTCACCCCCGGTCGCGAAAACACCTCGGCCCCGTGCGGGGCCTTGCGCAGACTGCGGGTCAAGTCCACGCCGGAGAAGTGCAAGTCCTGATGCTGCCCGGTACGCCACAGCGCCGCCGCCGAGACATCGTACACGATGCCGTCATAGGCGATGTAGACCGGCTTGCCGCGTCGCCCGTCATATTGCTGCAATTCGCGTTCGGTGAAGGTGCGTTCGATAGTCGATTCAGTCATGGGACCTCGTAATACGTGCTGCGTACTGCGTAACCAATCAACGTTTGGCGGTTGGCCTACGGCCCGATGGATAATAGTCTTCAGCGGATAGTTGAATCGGATGAGCGGACGGGCGCGGCCAACATCCGCTTATCCGATTTGCCGCAGGCATCCGCTGAACGCCCCCATCCGCCCCGATGGTGCCACGCGGCGATCAAGGGCAGGCGAGGAGCAAAGTGAGCTTACTCTTTGAGATGGCTAAGA
>JAUQXD010000203.1 GCA_030834835.1 Thermoflexales bacterium
TGCACAAGGCGCTGGTGCAGATGAACCTGCAATTGCCCGCCGTCCTCAGCGATGTGATGGGCGAGACCGGCCAGGCGATTATCCGCGCCATTGTGGCGGGCGAGCATGACCCGCTCAAGTTGGCCCGCCTGCGCTTCCCCGGTTGCAAGTCCAGTGAAGATGAGATTGCGAAAGCCCTGACCGGTACGTGGCAAGCCGAACAGCTCTTTGCGCTCAAACAGAACTTGCAACTGGTTGATTACTACACGCAGATGCTGCGCGAATGCGACGCCGAACTCGAACGCCGCTTCGCCGCGATCAAGCCGCGCTGGGACGCCCCGGCGAAGCTGCCCAAGTTGCCCAAAGCCAAGCCCGGCTCGCGCAGCAAAAACCAGCCCACCTACCATGCCCGCGCCGAACTATATCGTATCACCGGCGTCGATCTGGTGGCGATTACAGGCATCAGCGCCTCACTCGCCCAAACCATCATCAGTGAAGTTGGCACCGATATGAGTCGCTTCCCCACCGAGAAGCATTTCTGCTCGTGGTTGGGGCTGGTGCCGCATCACGAGATCTCCGGCGGCAAGATTCTGCGCAATCACACCCTGAAGACCGACAATCGCGCCGGACAAGCCTTCCGCCAGGCGGCCGCCTGCGTCATTCGCAGTCGCAGCGCCTTCGGGGCGTTCTATCGGCGCAAGCGTGCCCAACTCGGCCCGATGCAAGCGCAGGTCGCTACCGCCCACAAAATCGCGCGCACCGTCTATCACTTGCTCAAATACAAAACCGCCTATCACGATGTCGGAGCCAAAGCCTACGAACAACAGGCCCAGGATCGCGAGTTAGCCCACTTGCGTAAAAAGGCGGCTAAACTCGGCTATGCCTTGACGGCGGCCGCCTCTTAACTCGCACACCTCACCCTGCGGTCTCTTCAGCCCGGCTCGCGCCGGGTATTTGGGGTTGGATGAAACGTGAACTTCCGGCTTGAAATATCCGATGAAGTGCGTGGTGAGCGAGGAGAGCCAGTGTTCCGCAGGCGCTCACGTTCATCAGGAGGCTTTTTTCAGCCGCGCAACTTGATCAGTTTCTCAGGACGCCGTGTTGGGCCTTTCCGGCAGAGCAAGGCGTTGCCGGCCAACCTTTGCCCCATTCTACAAAGCATCAGTCCAGCACGCATTCATTAATTCGAGGTCACGTGTCTTTGCTGATTGCACCTGCCAACAATGGCGCAAATCCCACGGGCCATTTTGTGTGACTATTATAAACTGCATCAGTGAGAACTGCGCCCTTGAGTCTGGCCTTCTCCAAACATGCACCACAGAGGTTGGCATGGGTTAGATTGCTGCGTAATAGGTCGGCGTGTGTTAAATCAGCATTGCTAAGGTCGGCTCCGGTCAAATCAGCCTTGTACAGTTTTGCCCGAACCAGATCGGCCTCGGCCAAATTGGCGTTAGTGAGTCGGCTCTTTATCAATACTGCATCCGTTAGGACGGCACGGCTTAGATTTGCCTCTGACAGATTCGCCCCGTAAAGAATCGTTCCGCGAAGAGTTGCCCCTGTCAATTCTGCATGCGTCAGATTCGCGTCGTCGAGCGAAGCCCTTGAGAGGTCCGCATTGCAAAGGCTGGCGTGATGGAGATCAGCGGCGCGAAGATTTTTCCCCCGTAAGTCTGCATTGTCCAATGATGGCAGAAGATCATTTTCGATCCGGCGCGTAACAGCTTTATCCTGCGGCATAAGCTTTTGAAAATGCTGGAAGATGGTTGCGCACGAGTGGCCCAACGGCCGGGCGTCAGCCGC
>JAUQXD010000204.1 GCA_030834835.1 Thermoflexales bacterium
TCGCCAGCGATCATTCGCCCATGATCTGCGCCACGATCTCGCGCTGACGCGGGCGCGTATCGAAGTCGATCAAAATGATCTGCTGCCACGTGCCCAGCGTCAACTGCGCACCAATGAACGGCACACTCAACGACGGGCCGAGCAGCGCCGCTCGGACGTGGCTGTGGCCGTTATCGTCGCCCCAGCGTAAGTGATGCTCGTACTCGGCGTGCCGCGGCGCGATCTTTTCCAGCACTCGTCCCAGATCGGCCACCGCACCCTCCTCATACTCGATCGTCGTCAGCGCGGCTGTCGATCCGATCACGAACAATGTGATCACACCGCTGCTCAACTTCGTTTCTTTGACGGCGCGCGTCACACCGGGCGTGATGTCCAGCGCGTCGCCGTTGCCGTTGGTGCTGATCGTAAGTTTCCTGGAGACGACCATTTTGTCCTCCGCGCATGCTCTTACATCGATTATACAGCGTGTTTTTGACGAATTTGACAACCGCCGCACGCCGTGATATAGTAGCGGTCGTAGGACGTGGTAAGTACCTGTAGTGGTTGCACCTGCATCATCCGCTCGGGCTTACAAAATAAGCCTGGGCGTTTTTTGTAGGGACAATCGGCGCGGACAGACCGGCGGCCTAACATCACCAATCTGCAAGGAGCAACAAACGTGAGCGAGAAGGTAACTGGAACCGTCAAGTGGTTCAACGCGACGAAGGGCTATGGTTTCATTTCGCGTGAAGGTGGCGAGGATGTGTTCGTTCATCATTCAGCCATCGAAATGACTGGCTATCGTAGTTTGAACGAAGGCCAGCGCGTTGAATTCAGCATCGAGCGCGGCCCCAAGGGTCTTCAAGCCAAAGACGTCGTGCCGCTTTAGTCCCCGCCGAACACCGAGAACTGAATAGGAAAACGCCGCCCTCAGGGACGGCGTTTTTGTTTTGAGGCAGATGCGGTACAATCCCGCGCCGAGTAAACTATATGTCTGATCAACCCGTATGGAGTTCACAACCTGGGCCGACGCCACCTCAAGTGGCGCCGCCGCCACTTGAGGCACAGCCGTCACGGCGCGTGGCCCGTCCGATCGCGCCACGGCGCCCGATCGGTTTGTATGCGCTTACCGGCTGCCTGGCTCTGGTCGTGCTGATGTGCGTTACCGTCAGCCTTGTCCTGGCCGCGATCGGCCCATCGACGCTGCTGGCGCTGCGCGATCGCTGGTTGGGTCGCAATCTGGGCGAGACGGTCACAACCATCGGCCAGATGGCGCAAGTGATGGTGACGAACAACGACACCGACATCTGGCCGGCACCCGACGGTGGCCGCGTAACGATTTTGCTGATGGGCACGGACACGCGCGATCGAGCGGCGGAGGGCGCCAGCCGATCGGATGTGATGATGCTCGTCACGATCGATCCGATCAGCCAGACGGCGGCCATGCTGTCCATCCCGCGTGATCTGTACGTGCCTCTGCCCGGCTTCGATCAGCAACGCATCAACACCGCTTATTTCTGGGGCGATTATAATCAGCTGCCCGGCGGCGGGCCGCAGCTGGCAATGGACACGATCGAGTACAATTTTGGCATCCCGGTCGATCGGTACGGCGTGATCGACTTCAATGGCTTCAAAGCCGTGATCGATTCGATCGAGGGTGTGGACGTTGACGTGCCGCACGAAATTATCGATTTCGAGTATCCCACCGAGGATTACGGTATCGAGACGCTGACGATTCCGGCCGGACGCATTCACATGGATGGGGCGCTGGCTCTGAAGTACGTGCGCACGCGCCACGCCGACAGTGACTTCGGGCGATTGCAGCGTCAGCAACAAATCTTGCTGGCCGTGCGCGATAAGGCGTTGAGCATCGGGCAGATTGGCAAAGTGCCGGAAGTGTTGAACGTGGTCGGCGATGCGCTGCGCACCGATCTGACCCTGCCGGAGATTCTGGCACTGGCAAAGAAGTGGACGCAGATACCGCGTGAGAACATCCACGCCTATCGCATCGACGAGACGATGGTGACAGCGTGGGTGACGCCGCAGGGCGGGCAAGTGCTGTTGCCAGATCGCGAGAGGATTGCGCAGGTCGTGGCGGATTTTCTCGGGCAAACAGGCGTTTCCGGCAAGGTGGCGCAGCCGTAACACACAGCCAGTCGGAACAACGGGGGAGACATGGCAGATTCCATTCGGAGCGGCGGCGTCGATGCGGACGGCGAGGTGATGGTCGGTGAAGACATCGTCGGGCGCGATAAAATTGTCTCGACCACCAACGTCTACGCCGGACTCACCATCGGCGATATGTTTCGCCTGCGGCTGGTGCTGACTTACGAACATCTGTGGGGACTGTTGGAACCGCTGGCGAAATACGGTCGCACCGAGCCGTTTACGGCAGAAGCCGCGCGTGTGTTGTCGGAACGGCTGAGAAACTGGTACTTTGATGAGGCCGGCGGCCTGTATCTTTATTTTTCACCAGAGCACGCCGCACGCGACACGTATATGCTGTTGCAAGACTCGTTGCAGCAGATCGTCGACGAGACCGGGCCAGAGCTGGCGCAGGCGGTTCTTCCTCAAAGTACGTTTGAACTGGCCCGACAACGAGGCAGTGAGCTGCGCCACGCGATGGCCGAAGAGATTCGAAGTTACATGCAGGCCGCCCAGTCGGCTTCATCGGCGTGAGCACATTCATCGCCGTGCGAGCGAACACGATCGAGAGTGTGTCTGGCAGTGACACCTAAACAAACTTCCGAAGTCGCCTGCGACTTCGGAAGTTTGTTTGTTGATGGTTCGGTGGCGGTTCGGCAAACCGCTCGATTACGCTATTGCGGCCAGAAGTGCAGCACCTTGCCCGCTGTCAGCACCGCGCTGTTGAAGCTGTACTGATTGCCGGCATTGCCCGCCGCGTTCTCCACACCGCTGGTGGCCGACGCGCCGTTGTCATACGACGCATTGCCAAAGGCCGTGTCCTGGTACAGGATGTAGATGTGATTGGTCGTTTCCAGCAGTTGAATCTGGAACGTCGCGCCATTGGTGCCGCTGACGCCATAGCGATTGACGTTGCGCCACTCGATGACGAACGTGCGATTGGGTGACGTGCCAGATGTGCCGGTATAGATCGCGCCGCCCAGGTTGGGCGCCAGATCGTCCCAGAACGCGGCGATCAGCGCGTTCGGGTTGGCCGTCGACGGGATCGCCACATTGGTGTAGGCGCTGCTGGCGGTGCCAAAGTGAATGTTGCCGTTAGACGAAATCTTCACCGATGTGTAGTTGGCGCCCATGAAGCGGAACGTAAACGGCAGCGTCACGGTCCTGGTGGTGTCGTCGGACGTGATGCTCTGATTGGTCGTCCCGGCGATCCACGTGCGCGTATCGGTATCGGTACGGCAATACGTGCCAGACGGATTTGTACACGCGTTCGGCGTCGGGGTGTTGGTTGGCGTCGGCGTATTCGTCGGAGTGGGTGTATTCGTCGGCGTCGGCGTGTTGGTGGGTGTATTGGTTGGCGTCGGCGTGGGTGTCGGTGTAGACGTTGGAGCCGTCCCGCACGTACTCACGCGGAATGAACCGATGCGCGTCCGCCACGGCGAAGTGCCGCTGGTTTGAATATACTCAGACGTGAACCAAAACGTGCAGTCGTCAGTGGGATCGACGGCCAGCATGCTGTAGTCGCCCCAGCGTGAAGACGTACTGGTCTGATTGCCCGTGCCCGCGAACAGCGTGCCTTCGCCCTGCGGCATCGTGCCGAGGGCGTCGGTGGCCAGTCGGCCGGTGTAGCGGATCGCGGGATACATCGTGCTGCTGGAGGCGGAATAGCCCAGCGCGATCTCGCCCTTCGAGTTCATCGCCGCGCTGCCCATCCAGCGCTGCGTGGTATCAGGTGAGAACGAACCTTGCTGATAGATGTTCCAGCCGCTGCCGCTGTTGCGCAGTTCGTACCAGCGAAGGCCGGCGCGATCGGCGTTGTTGACGTCCACGGTGTGATTGAGCACCAGCGTTTGATGGGTGCCAAAGTTGCGGTACTGCAGGCGATACATCGCGCGATCGGCGATGGCGTCCAACTTGCGCGTCGTCCCTTGCTGGGCGATACAGTTTCGCGAGCCGTTGCACATATTCGAATCGAACGCCGCCGTGGCCAGCGCATTCGACAAAGTAAAGGTCGAGTTGGCCGTGTTTGTCCAATCGACGTGGAAGGCAAAGACCTGAATCTGATCTTGCGGGAAGCCATTGACGCTGTCATCCGGCTCGGCGAAATAGTTGGGCGTACCGGCCGCCGGGGCCGGGCCATCCAGATCGGACGGGAGCATGCCGCCCAGGTTCGGATCGACGCCGTACAGATCGAAATAGATCATCCGCGCCGTCTGGCCCAACAGCATCTTGTCGCGCTCAAAGGCCACGACGCCCGCGCCCGCCCACGCCCCGGTGCCTGAGGCAAACTGGTTGACGGACATGTAGTAACCGTCAGGCCAGACGCCAAAGTGCGGGTAGTCGTTCATCTTGGTTGAGCTCACCGTGAACTGATAGCGATACCAGGCGCCGGTGGGATCGCCCGTCTGAGATACGGCGATGCATTGATAGAACGGGCCGCTGGGATAGTTGGGCAGCGCAAATTGGCTGACCATCCAGCGATCGGCGAGTTGATCGTATAGCACGATCGGATCGCCGTCATTGCTGGTTGAGCATACGCCGCTGAAGCCGCTCCACAACGTATTGCCCGCCGCCGGGCCGTACAGCCGCGTACCCGATCGGTTGTAAATGGCAAACGACAGGTTGACCCACTGCATATAATGATTGGGGCCGATGTCGCCGTTGGTGTCGGGCGGCAGCACGCCATTGACGTTATTCACGCCATCGAAGCTCACCAGCGGGGCGCTGACAGCCTCTGGGCCTGGGCGACTATCTGCGGCTTCGTTCCAGGCCGGGTCAAGAAAGCCATCGTTCGGGTTGTCGCGGCCGGTGCCATCCGGGCGGCCGGGCAACGCGCGAAGTTCAGTCAAATCGGCGTCGGCTTTCCCCTGTGTCGGCGGAATTGGCTCTACCGCACTCAACGGCGCCGACACATCCATCACGTCGGCCTCGCGGACAACGGGTCCCCGCGCCCCCTCCTCCACCACCACCCCGTCACCATCGGGCACCGGTGTCAAAGCCGGGCCGACACGATTGGGACTAAACCGGGCCGCTACCGGCGCCGCCGGTGATCGGGCCGGAACAAAAGCAACAGCCACCAACGCCAACATCACAACCACGACAACGATCCCCAGAATCTTTGTACGCATGAGCTTTGTCTCCACTTTGTTTTAAGCGAGTTTGACCGCAACGTCAACCACGGGCGAGATTCGAACGGGCCGGCGGAACCCCGACGCATAACTGCCTGATCATCTCCTTGACCGATTGATGTTCTCCCCCACTGTGAGCAGATATGCAAAACGCCAAGGCACACGCTCACTTGGCATTGGGCGCGATTCTAGCACGCTTCTTGAGTGGGAACAGCTAAAAATAAAAACTTTAAGGAATCTGTGATGAACAGTACATACCAACCCAATTCAAAAGTTCATAGCCACAGTCTGCCGCTGTAATTGCCACAATCGATAATACACGCCCGCCCGATCGATCAGCGCCGCGTGCCGGCCATGCTCGACGATGCGGCCCTGGCTCAGCACGATGATCTCATCAGCAGTCTCCAACCCGATCAGCCGGTGAGTGACGATCAATACCGCCCGATCGGCCATCAGCGCCCGCAGGGCCTGCCATACCTCGCGCTCGGTCACCGGATCGAGGTTCGCCGTCGCTTCGTCAAAGATCACGATCGGCGTGTCCCTTAACACCGCCCGCGCGATGGCCAATCGCTGCCGTTCGCCGCCGCTCAACGCCAATCCCTGTTCCCCGATCGGCGTATCGTAGCCCAACGGCAGTGATTGAATGAAGTCGTGAAGCTGTGCCTGCTGCGCAGCCTTGATCATCTCGGCCTCAGTTGCGTCCGCGCGCGCCAACAGCAAGTTCTCGCGGATCGTCGCATTGAAGAGGTGTGTCGTTTGCGAGACCACCCCGAACTGACGCCGCACGTCATCGGGATCAGCGTCATGCACATCAACATCGTTCAACGTAATCGAGCCTGCTTGATAATCCCAGAAGCGCAGCAGCAGATTAATCAACGTCGATTTGCCCGCGCCACTGGCGCCTACAATCGCCACCCGCTGCCCGGTCTTCACCGACAGGCTCACCCTGTCCAGCGCCAGCGGCTCGTTAGCGTTGTAGCGAAAACTCACGTCACGGATAATCAACTCAGCCACTCGACCATGAAGATGCATAGGCGCGAAGGAATCGTCCATTTCTTCTTCGTGTCTTTGCGTCTTCGCGGTGAAAGTTTCTACATCAACCATCTCAAACAGGCGTCGCGCCGCCTCCAAGTTCGTCTCTAAATATTGAAAAGCCAGCGGCAGCGCCAGCACGCCTTCAAAACAGGCCAACGCCGCCAGCGCCAGCACCGCCAGATCGATGCCCGTTAAGCGCGCCTCACGCACCAGCGGAATCGTGATTAACAACACACTCCACATCGCCAGATTCGTCAAAGCCACACCCAACGCCGTATGCAGGCCCGTAATCGACGCCATGCGGCTTTGCAG
>JAUQXD010000205.1 GCA_030834835.1 Thermoflexales bacterium
TCGATCGGTCAATCGGTCGATTGGTCAACTGGTCGATTGGTCAAAACGGCACCTTGTCACGCGAAGCGCGTCATCTGGTCATCTTGTCACCGGCTTTTTTATCTTAGCACTCGGCTTCAACGCCCTCCTCACCTACCGCGACTACTTCGTGGACTGGCCGCGCGGCGATTACGTGCGCTTCTGGCAGCAGGCGACGTGGACGCAGGCCGTGCGCACGATCAACGCGGATCCGGCTTCAACTCCGGTGGCTGCTTCGGGACTGAGCATTCAAGACTTCGATCCGCAGACGTTCGATCTTCTTGGTGTTCGTTCTGATGTCAAAGTGAAATGGTTCGATTGCCGGAACGCGGTTTTGTATCCGGGCAGTCCGAAAAACGCACGCTATCTGTCTCCCGTATTCTTTACTTGTGATGCCGACTTGTGGTCGGCCTGGTTGCCCGGCACACAGCTGCTGGCTCAGCCGCGTTGGCCCGACACACACGACGTGATCGTTTCGCTTCAGCAATCTGATCCAATTGAGGCATATCAGCGATATATTGGAATCCGCGAGCGGAGCAATCAACCGGTCTTCGTTGGTGACGAGAGTTTTGACGCGCCAACGCCTCTGGCTGATCTTGTGCCAATCGGCCCGCCCAATCTTGGCGGATTGCAATCGTTCGGGTGGGAAACCGGGCAGAGCGAACTGCGAGCGGGCGACGCTTTCGATCTCCTCACCTTTTGGATGGTCACGCAGCCCATCGCGCCACCGCTGAAAATCTTTGTTCATGTCTCCGCGCCCGATGGCAGAATTGTCGCGCAATGGGATGGCCTGGACGTGAACATTGCC
Organism: Thermoflexales bacterium; assembly: GCA_030834835.1. Lineage (GTDB taxonomy): Bacteria > Chloroflexota > Anaerolineae > Fen-1058 > Fen-1058 > JAGOBP01. The sequence goes on from JAUQXD010000205.1 coordinate 827, forward strand.
ACCCTTGAGCCGCACGATCTTTTTATCGAGCGCCATCGAATCGAGCTGCCCGCCGACCTGCCACCCGGTCCGTATCGGGTCTCGCTGGGCGTGTATCACCCCGACACTGGGACGCGCCTCACAGCGCTCATCGATGATCGGACGGTGGATTCGATCGTGTTGGGGATGCTGACTCTGGTAAAATGAAGGGCATTTTGAAACGGAGTGTATGAATGCCAGAGTCAACTTTGGATCTAAGTTTAGTCATTGCCTGTTACAACGAAGAATACGAACTGGTGGACAGCGTACGTCAGATTGTGGACGTGCTCGATCTGTCGCGCCTGTCGTATGAGATCATTTTCGTCGACGATTGCAGCCGCGACCGCACGCGCGAGTTGATCGATCAACTGTTGATCGACTATCAGGGCAAGAATTTCCGCAAGTTGTTTCACGCGCACAACACGGGCCGTGGCCGCACCGTGGCCGATGGTTTTCGCCTGGCCCACGGCGAAGTCGTCGGCTACATCGACATCGATCTGGAAGTGCACGCGCGCTACATCCCGTCGCTGGTGCTGGCACTGCGGCAGGGCGCGGATGTCGCCACGGCCCACCGCATCTACAAAGTTCAGCGGCGCCTGTTTCATCGCTTTATCCTGAGCACGGGCTACTCGTGGCTGATGCGGCATCTGCTGTCGATTCACCTCAGAGACACTGAGACCGGCTTCAAGTTTTTCCGTCGCGACAAGGTGCTGCCTGTACTGGACGAAGTGCGCGACGAGCGCTGGTTCTGGGACACCGAGATCATGGTGCGATCGTTGCTGCATGGCTATCGAGTGACCGAGATTCCGTGCCTGTTTATTCGCCGCTACGACAAGCAATCCACCGTCAACCTCGTCACGGATTCGTTCGACTACTTTCGCAAATTGTGGCGTTTTCGCGGCGAATTGCAACGGCTGCGCGCGGCGCAAGGCTCGACTCGCTCATGACCTCGCAGTCCTTCATCTATTCGAATCGTCGCGCTTATCACTGGCTGATGCGCGGCCTGTACGGGCGGTACTTTGAAGATCGCTATCGCACTATCGCCGCGCAGGTGCCCGCGTCGTCGCGCGTCGTCGATGTGTGCGCCGGGGACGCGTATCTGTATCTGGCGCATTTGCGCCACAAGCCCGTGACCTATATCGCCGTTGATGCGTCGCCGCAGTTGGTGGCGTGGGCGCGGGCGCGCGGCGTGGATGCGCGATTGATCGACATCTGGAACGATGATCTACCCTGTGGCGACAGCGTGATTATGCAGGCCAGCCTGTACCAGTTCCTGCCGCACGCCGATCGGATTGTGGACAAATTACTGGCCGCCGCCCGCGAGCGAGTGATCATCACTGAACCGATCCGCAACATCGCCGATTCCGACAATCCGGTGCTGGCGTTGATCGGCAAACGCTTCACCAGACCATCGGGCGGGCAGTATGCCGCGCAGCGGTTCAATCGCGAGTCGTTTACGGCGTTGTGTGACTCGTTTCCTGAACTGCAAAATCTATCCAATCTGCCTGGTGGCCGCGAGATGCTGGCGGTCTTCCGTGGCCGCGCCACTGACGATCTGACCGAAGCGGTCACGCGCTTCGAGGTGTGATGGTGCGTCCCCGCATTTCCTCTCGCGAATGGCTGGCCGTCGTCGCCGT
>JAUQXD010000206.1 GCA_030834835.1 Thermoflexales bacterium
GGACGTGTCGATCGAAGTCGATGCGGCGCTGGCAACCGCCACGACGCCGATCGCGGCGAACGCGGTCGAACTGATCTTGCGGGAACTGCTGGAGAATGCGCGCAAGTTTCATCCCGCGCAGCAGCCGCAGGTGTCCATCACCGTGCACCGGCTGGATGCACGCCGCGCCATGGTGCGCGTCCTCGACGATGGCCGCACGCTGCCCGCCGAAGAGCTGGCGCAAGTTTGGACACCCTATTTTCAAGGCGAAAAGTACTTCACCGGTCAATTGGCCGGCATGGGTCTGGGTCTGGCGATGGTCGCCTCATTGATCTGGGAAGCAGGCGGCGCCTGTCGTCTGTTCAACCGGCCCGATCGACCTGGCGTGGTGGTGGAACTGATGCTGCCGTTGGCTGATGACTGATGCATGATGCGGGATGCGCCCGCCATCGGCTGCAAGCCGACGGCTAACGTCCATCAAGCCCGCGACGCGGGCTTTCTGCCTCTGGCCGTCGATTTCCAATTGGTGGCCGGAGCGCAAAGAGGCACACTCGTAACGAGTGCGCCTCAACTTGGTGCCCGCGAGAGGACTCGAACCTCCACGCCTTACGGCACAGGCCCTCAACCTGCTGCGTATGCCAATTCCGCCACGCGGGCAACAGCGCGTATTATAGCCAGAACAACCGCGTTGTCAATCAAGTGTAGGGCAAGTTGGCAACTTGCCCTGACCTTATTCCAGCACCGCTTCCACCGTCTTCAACTCCGGGAAGAACTGCCGCACGGTGCCCTCGACCCAGCCGTGCAGCGTCTCGGCCGACAGCGGGCAACCCAGACACGCGCCCGACATGGCGATCTTCAACGCGCCCTGATCGTAAGCCACCATCTTCACCGCGCCGCCGTGAAAATACTCGATGTATGCGCTGATCGTTTCAATCAATACCCGCATCCGATCTTCCTCGCTCGCTTCGACAGGCACGGCGCTGAGATCGGGTTTGCCGTTGGGAAATACTGTGGACATGGCTGTGCCTCCTTGAGTTGATGCGTGTTGTGCTGAACATCGCCACTCTCATTATCGCATGAAACTCATCGAGCGTCACCTGCTTCTTGCATCTTGTCTCTTGCATCCGGCTTCCTGCCTCTTGCCTCCCGTATCCTGCCTTCCCCGGTTGCACTGTTGCCCAGATCATGTACAATCGGGGGCATGACGTCGCTGCCGCTGTTCCCACTCAACACCGTGCTGTTTCCCGGTCAGCTGCTGCCGCTGCACATCTTCGAAGATCGCTATCGTCAGATGATCGGCGAATGCCTGCAGACCGGCGGGCCGTTTGGCGTGGTGCTGATCCGCACCGGTGAAGAAGTCGGCGACCCGGCCAGTGAGCCTTATCCGGTCGGCACCACCGCGCACATTGTGCAGGCTGAGCGTTTGCAGGACGGGCGGCTCAACATCATTTGCGTGGGCCATGCGCGTTTTCGGCTGCAGCAGACGTACCACGATCAGCCTTATCTGCGCGGCGACATCGATCTGTGGCCGTGGCAGCCGTTCGATGCTGAGCAGGCCGCGCATGTGCCGCCGCTCGATCAAGTCCGCGCCCGGCTCGAGCGCTACATCAATCTTCTCTCCAGGATCACTCAGAGTGAAGTGGACATCGACCTGCCCTCCGATGCGGCTGCGATTGCCAATCTGGCCGCCGCCGTGCTGCAGATCAGCGTCACGGAAAAGCAGGCACTGCTCTCCACCGACTCGATCGGCGAGCTGCTCGATCGGGTGGCCGCGCTCTTGCAGCATGAACTGCGTGATCTTCAAATCATGTACGCGGCACGGGTGCCTCAACCGCCCGTCGATGATGACGTTCCTTTCTCGCAAAATTGATCGACCGCACTACGTGGCTTTTGACAATCGTTCCCCGGTCAGGTACAATGCCCCGGCTTTGAACTCTTCAGCCCCATGATGGGGCTGTTTCATCTGGAGAATGTCCGCATGAAGATTGTAGTCGATGCGATGGGCGGCGATCATGCGCCCAGCGTAGTCGTCGATGGCTCGGTTCAGGCCGCGCGTGATTTCGGCGTCGAAATTATCCTCGTCGGGCGTGAAGCCGACATTCAGCGCGAACTGGCCCGCCACTCGATCGGTTCCCTGCCGATTTCGATCGTCCCCGCCGCCGAAGTCATCGAGATGCACGAGCACACCATGGCGGTGAAGGAGAAGAAAGACAATTCGCTCAGCGTAGGCATACGCTTACTCAAGGAAGGCAAAGCCGATGCCTTCATGTCGGCGGGCAATTCGGGCGCGGTCATGGCCGCGGCATTATTTGGCGTGGGCCGCATTCGCGGCATCGATCGCCCCGCCCTGTGCACGCAGTTTCCAGCCAGCCTCACGCCCACGGTCTTGATCGATCTGGGCGCGAACGCCGATCCGAAACCGGAGAATCTGCTGCAAAACGCGCTGATGGGCAGCCTGTATGCGGAGCGCGTGCTGAACATTCCCAATCCGCGCGTTGGCATTGTGTCCAACGGCGAAGAAGCCGACAAAGGCTCGATGCTGGTGCGTGACACCTTCAAACTACTGAAAGATACTTCGCTCAACTTCATCGGCAACCTCGAAGGCAAAGACATCACCAGAGGCACCGCCGACGTCATCGTGACCGACGGTTTCACCGGCAACGTCATCGTCAAGCACACCGAGGGCATTGTGTCATTTCTGGGCAAGTTCATCAAGCATGGTCTCACCGGCACGTGGCTCAGCAAAGTCGGCCTGGTGCTGTTGATCCCCGGCGTCATCGTGATGTTGCCCGGCCTGCTGTGTCTGCTGCCCGCGCTGCGCCAGATGGCGAAGCGCATGGACTACCGCGAATACGGCGCCGCGCCACTTCTGGGCGTCGACGGGGTTGTAATGATTGCGCACGGCCGATCGGATGCGCGCGCGATCTGGGGCGCGATCCGTTCCACCAAACAGGCTGTTGACGGGCAGATCGTGTCAGCCATCAAGGCCGGTCTTATCCGCCCGGCGGCCGCGGCCCAGGCCGCTTAATAATCCATACCGTGCAGTTCTTCATGAGGTTAAGACATCGCTATGCAACGTCGTCCTGATTCACACCGTGTCGTTATTACCGGCCTGGGCGCTTTTTCACCGCTGGGCCATTCAGTCGATGATCTGTGGTCCGGTCTGGTGGCCGGCCGATCGGGCGTCGGCCCGATCACGCAGTTTGACACCGGCGATCTGCCCTGCAAGATCGCGGGCGAAGTGAAAGACTTCAAGCCCACTGACTATATCAATTTCAAGGAAGTGCGTCGCATGGGGCGCGCGTCGCAACTGGCTGTCGCCACTGCGCATCAGGCGCTGGCCGATGCGGGCCTGCCCATGCCGCTGCCGGAAGAGTTGCAGGAACGCGCCGGCGTGTGCGTGGGTACGGCCATGGGCCCGTTTGAAAGGTCCGACGAAGAGATCCAGATTTATCGGAAGCGCGGCTGGCGCGCGGCCAGCCCCTTCGCGCTGACTTCGTCGTTAGCGAATATGCCCTCCCATCACATCAGCATGGTGGCGCAGACCAAAGGCCCCATCGCCACGCCCGTCAACGCCTGTGCCAGCGGCACGCAGGCGCTGGTCGATGGCGCGGAGTATATTCGACGCGGCCAGGCCGACGTGATGATCGCGGGCGGCGTGGAAGGACTCATCATCGAGTACGGCATTGCGGGCTTTAGCGCCATGCGCGCTCTGTCGCTGATGAACGACGATCCGACGCATGCCAGCCGCCCCTTCGACAAGACTCGCGACGGCTTCGTGCTGGGTGAAGGCTGCGGCCTGATGGTGCTGGAAAGCCTTGAACATGCCCGGGCACGCGGCGCGCACATTTACGCCGAAGTGCTGGGCGGCGCATCCTCGTCGGATGCCTACCACATGGCCGCGCCCGATCCGACCGGGGCCGGTGCGATCCGGGCGATGAAGTGGGCGCTGCGTGACGCGGGCGTTGAAACCAGCGAAGTCGATTACATCAACGCGCACGGCAGTTCCACGCCGCTCAACGATTCGATGGAAACGCTGGCGATCAAGACATTGTTCGGCGAACAGGCCTACAACATCCCGATTAGCTCCACCAAATCGATGATCGGTCACTGCATGGGCAGCGCCGGCACGCTGGAA
>JAUQXD010000207.1 GCA_030834835.1 Thermoflexales bacterium
CGAGCGCGGCGCGCCGCGGCCCGGCGTGTCATATAGATGTTGACCCGCGACCTGCACAAAAAACGGATGCGGCCCGGCCAGTTCGATGGCGAATTGCACTTCGTCGGCGCAGAAGGGCTGATCGCTGCGCTTCGACAGTTCGATCAAGATCGAACGCGCGTCATCGTCGGAGAGCAAACCCAGCGGCAGTTCCGAGAAGATATTGAAGAACGGAGAGGACAGCGTGCTGGAATGTTCGTAGGTTAAGTCATACAAACTGCGCTTGGAGGCCGTGAGAATGACACTGCCCAGTTCGCCCGCCAGGCTGCGCAATTCGCCATAGAAGTCCGGCTCGAATTGAGCATTCCGCGCCAGCGATTCGAACTCGTCCAGCATCAGCACCAGCTGCAGGCCTGCGTCGCGGATGCGGCGCAGCACGCGCCGCGCGGTCAAAAACCGGATGTCGCCCGCATCGATCAGGCGTTGAATCATTTGCGCCAGATCACCGGCGGGCAGCTGTGCAGCAATCGGGTCCAGCAATTCGATCCAGAAATCATCGCGCCGCGCCGAAGCCAGCCCTTCCAGATCGAGATACACGAATAGATACTGCGCCGGATCGAAGCCAAAGGAGCGCAGTGTGTCCGCATCGGTCAGATGTGTTAGCAGCGAACTCTTGCCCAACTTGCGCTCGCCCACAATCGATACACACTGCTGCGTGGCGATGGCGCTGTACAGCCGTTCCAACTCGCGCTGGCGGCCGATGAAGGAAGCGGGATCAGTAATGCGTTGGCGGTTAAAGAAGGGAGTGCGGATTTGGCTCATAGCGCGACCTGTCGGGGCGAAAGTGTATCACAGGCGCGGGGGGTGTCAAACGGCAGAATATGATGCAGGAGGCAAGATGCAAGATACAAGAAGCAAGCGGTAGAACGTGTGGCGCGGTGCGTGTTAAAACTTTTCGGTCAAGCCCAGCCGCGTCAACTCCTCATCGATCTTCAAGGGAAAGCGCTGCAAGTGGCGCAGTGGATCGGGCAACTCCAGATTGAAGGTGCGAATCAGCGCATTGATCTCGTCGAGGCGCTGCGCGAAAATGTGCTGCGCCTTGCGCCACTCATCGTGCGCGAACCGCCGATCGACGCTGCCGCTGCCCCACGTCTGCATCACCCATTCGTACGTGCGCTTGACCGACTGCCGCGCGATCTCGATCTTGCCGCGAATTTCGTGCTCTTTCTCCAGCCAGCGCGGCGTCACGCCCTGCTCTTGCGCCAGATGCTCAAACGGATCAGTGTCCAGGTGCGTGAAGGGTTTGCCCTTGCCGCGCAGCTGATCGAATTCGCCCGCTTGTTGCGCCTTGTGGATGTGTTCTTCGATATCGAATAGTGGCATGGTCGCTTCCTTCCTGTCCTGACTCGTGTGGCCGGGAAACTGCGGCCATCGGTTAAAACCGACGGCGAACTTTGTCAAACCCGCGACGCGGGTTTCCTGACCTGTGCCGTCGATTTCTAATCGATGGCAATTTTAGCGGGCGGCGGCTCAAGCGCGCCCACGCCAGCCGCCGCCCTGATTGTGACCGGCGCCTTTTCTATTCAGCACGAAGTGCCGCAGCGCCGGGTACTACCGCTAATGATGTTTGCTCTCCATGCGCAGCGCCGTGAGCAAGCCCAGAATATAGCCCGCCAAACCCACAATAACCAACGTTTGCAGATCGATCGACATGGCTTCACTCCCTCATCCAGTCGCACGTCGCAATTTGCGCGCCAACGCTTCCAGCCAGCGCCGCGCCCAACGCCAGAGTACTTTGCCATCGACGGCGAGGGCCACATCGGCGAGTTGGCCGGAGTGACGCACGATGAATGTATCCGTCCCCGCGTCGTGCGTCACACTTTCGACATCAGGCAGCTCTGACAGAGCGGCTTTGACGTTGCGCACTCAACCCCACTCGCACAGCATGCCGGTGACTTCGATCACGGCGATCTCACCGTCGTCACTCAACACGTGTGTTTGTGGATTCACCCAGATATTGTTTAGGCTTGGCATAGTTCTTAACGTGGTTCGGGTTGCGTCCCGCGGGGAGGCTGTGCACTGGTGCGTGACACCTTATTCCGCAGACCGCGCACTTTGCGCAACAAAGCTACCCATTCGTGCCGCAGCAACAAACCCCGCGCCATGACCAACTTAACCCCGCCGATAGTGAACAGATAGCGCGTCTCCGCGCCGATCTTGCCCAGCCGCGCGATTAAACGCCGCACCCACACCGGCCCGATCGTGCCTACGCCCCGATACGACCCCAGCGAGATCAGCAGGCCGTCGATCAGCGGCACGTAAGGCGTTTGCACGTCGCCGTTCAAATCGGCCAGAATTTGATGGCCCGCATATTTGCCCTGTTTGGCAGCCAACTGACCGCAGGCAATCGCCACGCTGCCGTCGCGCGGATCGCGCACCAGGGCGCTGTCGCCGACGACGCTGACTTCGGGATAGTCCACTGAGCGCAGGTATTCATCCACGACGGCCGCGCTGCGTTCACCTAACGTCAAGCCCGAGTTTACCACGAGCGCATTCGCTTTGATGCCGCCTGTCCAGATCAAAGTGCGCGTCTCGATGACTTCGCTGACGCCGTTCGTTTTTACTATCACCCGATCGGCTTCTACCCGCTCGACGGCCGTGTCCGTGCGCACGTCGATGTCCAGCTCAGCCAACACGCGGGCCGCCTCATCGACGGTCTTCCGATCGAAACCGGGCAGGACCGTTGGAGCGGCATCCACTAACACGATCTTGATCGCGTTGCGATCGAGGCCATATTCCCGCGTGAAGTCCTCTAGCCCTTCGCTTAGTTCCGTGGCAAGCTCCACGCCCGTGATGCCCGCCCCACCGATCACGATGGGATAAGGCGTCGATCGGGTTGCGCCGGTCAGCACGGATAACGTCATTTCCAGATGGCCGCGAATTTGTCGCGCATTCGACAGCGACTTCAGCATCAACGCATTTTCACTTAAGCCCGGAATGTTGAACGTGGCCGGCTGGCTGCCCAGCGCGATGATCAAGCGATCGTAGGGCACGTGACCGCGATCGGTGTGAACGGTGCGCGCCTTGAAGTCGAAGCGATCGATCTTCGCCGTGATCAATTCGACGTTGCGCGGCAGCAAGCTTGTCAACGGCAGCGCCAGCGATTCAGTCTCGATCTTGTTGACGGCGGCCTCGTGCAGTTGGAATTGCAGCAGATGATAGTCGTATTGATTGATCAGGATCACGCGCACCTGATCGGCGTGACGGCACGATCGGGCAGCGGCCAGACCCGCGTAACCTGCACCCACAATAACGATGGTTTGCTTCGAATCGGTGTTCATGAGGCCTCCTTGTGCTTCTAGCCAATCCTTCAGGGTCAAGTGTACTGTGTCGTTAATTTAGATGATATTCGTCATATTTATATTGTGAATTATAGAGCATGATTGTGAATTTGTCAACAATCTTTAAGGAATTTGTACCGTACAACAAAAACGCCCCCGACCTGTATCAAGCCGGGGGCGAGACAACACACGGATGTTACTTGAGAACGAGCGGCAGATAGACCCGCGCGACGGGAACGATCGTGATGTCTGTTACCTTCAGGCTGTGCGTGGCACTAAACGTCGAAGTCGCTGTGATCGTCGTTCTGTCCGTGACCCCGCGCGAACCGCTGCCCGGCACGTTGACGGTCACCGTCATCACACGCGACTGGCCGAAATCAAGCGCCACCGACGGGGGCGCAGTTACGGCCGCCCACCCTGTGGAACTGGACCACGTCAGCGAGTAGGTGTCGCTGACGTTGCCCGTGTTCTTCAACGTGTGGGTATACATTACGCTCGCGCCGGGTTCGGGTGCGCTGCTGCGATCAGGCTCGAACACGAAGTCGCGAATCGTCGGGGCCACCACGCCGTGCGGCCCGGCCCCGGCCGGCCACGTGCTGTGGCACACCGTGCACATATCCAGCGTTCCGGGGTGTCCCTGCAGATCGATGAACTTGATCGCATCGCGCGGCTGCGTGCTGGTGGCAATGGCATGCGTGCTGTCGTGGCAGCCTTCGCAATAGATGCCGCCGTGATCCTTGGACATGCGATACAGCGGCTGATCTTGATCATACTGGCCGCTGTCGTGACAGGTGTCGCAGCGCGGTTCGTTCAACCATGGATCGGGATTCTGCGACACTTGCTGCATCGTGCCGTGGCAGTCGACGCAGTCCATGCCCTGCGCCGACATCACATCGCGCAAACACTTAGTGTCAGGTCCCGGATGGCAGTTGTAGCAGCCGGCGGTGGTGTTGGCCACTTCCTCTTTGTGCTTGTCGTGCATCGCTCTGGACAGACTGGGAATGCCCGGCACGCCGGGTGCGCCGATGGCATTGGACGAATGGCACTCCGCGCACAATACGGGGCGCTGACTCATCAGCGAACCCGTGTGGCCGGGCGGATATTCGTCCTGATTCTCGTCGTCGTGCTTCATCAGGATGTTTTGCTCGACCACGCCGGTCGCAATGTCTTCATTGCCCTCGCCGTTGTCGCTGTGGCAGCGATCGCAGCGCATCTCGGTGGACACGGGCGCAACGACCGTCGCGCGCGTCAACTCCGCCTGAGTATTAGCGTCTCTCACCACCACCTGCGCCAGTTGATACGGATCACGCAGATTCCAGTTGTTGTCGTTGTACTCCGTAATCGGGATCCACTCCGCTACAAAGTGATCGGTTTTGGCGTCCAGTGTGCCGGTCAATCCCTTCCCCGCCAGACCGATGTTGTCGGGCAAATTGCTGCTCAACCCAAAAATCGATCGGGCGTTTTGCACGCCGTTGTACGGATTGGCGCTCCAGAAATTCGATTTACCGATCGAGTAGGTGTTGCTCGGAAACGAGTACTCGACAGTGACGCCGGTAGTAATCACCTGTGGCGGATTGCCCACCTTGATCACCTGCGCCCACAGGGTATTGGCGGGCGGCAGCACAGCCAGATCGTTGAAGTCCCGATTGTAGCAGTGCATGCCCAGATCGTTCCAAGACAACACGATGTATTGCCGATCGGTATTCACTTTGACCGGCGGGGCAAAGGCGGTCGCGCCGCCGGGGGCGGGCGCGATAGACGACGTTATGACGATCGTTAGGCCGACAATCGTCATAGCCGTCAACATCATCCAAAACAAACGTGTCCGGTTGAACATGTCACTCCCTCCTGAATTGAAATACAACATCGATTGGATCGTTAGATGCGAATTCGACTAGAAGGATTCCGGCCCGTTTGGGTAGTGGGCGGGTAGTGGCGCACCCGATCGGGCATCAGCGGCCCGACGCGTGCAGTCCGTCGATCAACTGCTGCTTTTCCGCCGCGCTCAACGCGGCGCCGGGATGCAACGGCAAGTAATTGCCGGGCGGCATCTCACCCTGTTGAATCTGCTCGATGGCCTCGTCCATATCGCCGCCTTCGCGCTCGCCGCCGGCCACACCCCACTCCGAAAAATTCAAGTTCCGCCGGCCGCGAAAGACATCCAGCACCACCAACCACGACGGCGGCGCAATGCGGCTGTACCACGGCCACACGGTCTCGTTGCTATGACAGTCGAAGCAGGCGCGCTGTGCCAACGCGCGCGTCTGTGGACTGTCCCAGTTCGGCTCGGCTAC
>JAUQXD010000208.1 GCA_030834835.1 Thermoflexales bacterium
GCTTCATCGGTGGGCGCGAAGACTGTGTACGGACCAGCGCCTTTCAATGCGTCACCCAGCCCGGCGGCTTCCAGCGCGGCGGCCAGCGTCTTGAAGTTGCCCGCGGCCACGGCGTTATCGACGATGTCCTTAGCCATCGCGCCTTCGGCGGGCGGTAGCAGCACCGTATCGATGATGTGAATCACGCCGTTACTGGTCGCGATGTCGGTGGTGACGACGTTGGCATCATTCACCATGACCTTGCCACCGTCAACTTTGATGCTGACCTGCTTGCCGAGCAGCGTCTCAGCCTCAGTCAACTTCACCACATCGGCGGCCATCACCTTGCCAGCCACGACGTGATACTTCAGGATGTCACCCAACGCCTGCGGGTCCTTCAACAACGCCTCGACCGTTCCGGCGGGCAGCTTTGCAAAGGCGTCATCGGTGGGGGCGAAGACGGTGAACGGGCCAGCGCCCTTGAGCGCATCGACCAGCCCGGCGGCTTGCACAGCCGCGACGAGGGTCTTGAAACTCCCCGCGGCCACCGCCGTATCGACGATGTCTTTAGCTGCGGCCGGCTCAAGCATCTGGGCGGCGGGCACCGATGTGGGCGCAGGGGCAATCGTGGATGCCACGGCTGGTGCGCACGCCGCCGCCACAACCGCCACAATCAACAGCAGGGGAAATAACATTGACTTCTTCATTTCTCTGTCTCCTTAAGGTTTGTTTTGGATTCTAGCCTGTAATTCGTTGGCTCGATCACGAACCTGACAATAGTGTACCATATTAAATCCATTTTGCAATGGTATTTTTCATATTTTGTACAACTTTTAATCAGTTTCTCATTTACGCCCGATTTCTGTACGCGGGGTGGCTGTTGGTGTGTTAGAATCGAGTCAGTGTGTTGATTCGCGTGTGTCATAGGTGGTGAAGATGCGACATGTCCGATTTATCTTGATAGGCATGGGTTTGATGACAGCCCTGGCGGTCGTCGCCAACCCGATCGTTGCCACGCCGCTCCGACAGGCTGCCGCGCCCAAACCGTTTGGCCTGCCCTTTGCTGATCCGCCGGGGCCGGGCACGTGGTATCTGGGCGGCGGTTACGGCAATACTGTCGGCGCGTTCTTTCAGCGTGATACGACCTATCGGGCGGGGCAGGGTCTGCATTTTGGCCTGGACTTCGCCGCGCCCTGCGGCACGCTCGTGATCGCCATCGGCGACGGTGTCGTCGCCAAAGTCGATGCGAAAGAGCACGGCTCTGCGCCGCACAACTTGATGCTGCAATTGGATGCAGGCTATGCCACGTTGTACGGCCACTTATCGGAACGATCGACACTGAACGTGGGCGAACGCGTGACGAAAGGGCAAGTCGTGGGCGTCAGCGGCGATTCATTCGGGACGTGTCACTCCGCGCCGCATCTGCATCTGGAAATTCGTAGCCCCGATTATCTGACCGCCTACAACCCGATCAACCTGATCGACGCCGATTGGGATACGCTGGCGTTAGTGGGCGCATTTCAGCGCGGCTTCGAACGCGACCTCGACGATCCGCGCCAGTGGCAGTATCCCGACGATCAACCCGACACACAGTTCGGCGGGCCGCTGTTGAACAACTATAAAAATCCGTGGCCGCCCGATTGGTACCGCCGGTGAAGGATGAAGGATGAGGGATGAAAGATGAAGCCATTCAGCCTGATCGGGTTACTCGCCGTGTTGTTGGGTGCGTGCAGCTCGCCGCCGATTGAACTTGCCACGCTCGCGCCTACACTGACGGCTGTTTCTACGCGCGCCGCTGCGCCCGCATCGACTTCGACGGTTGCGCCTACCTCAACGCCGACGATTACGCCGACGCCGCGGCCGCAGTTGATTCAACTCACCACCGATGGCTGCTGTGTCAATCCTGGTTGGTCGCCGGATTCCAGGCAGGTGCTGGTCATCGATAAACCGGCCGCGGATGCAGACGTCGGCTATTACGCGATCGAGGTCGCCGGGTCCGATCGGACGCCGCAGTACGCGGGCCGGGTGGGCCTGTACTCGCCCGATCGGACACTGGCGGCCTTTGCGGAAGGTTCGCGCACCGTCGTCGAACGCCTCAGCAGCGGCGAGAGTTGGATCATGCCCAACAATGGACAATCGGTGGAATTTTCATCGAACAATCGCCGGGTGGCGTGGGAGCGCGAAGCGATCAGCGGGCCGTACGATCAACGCCAGAACGAGATTTTTGTGGCTGATTATATGGGCGAGAATGCGGAGCGGGTGACGCGCGTGTATGGCGGCGGACTGGTGGGCTGGCTGCCCGGTTCAAACAGCCTGTTGTTTTCGGGGCGACCGTCTTTGGACACGCGCGAACGGACGCTCAGTGTGCTCGATCTCGATGGCAACACCGCCGCCGATCTGGTCACGGCCGAGCGTATCGCCAGCATCAGCGCCTCGAACGACGGGACGTGGGTGGCCTACTTCATTTCATTCAATGAAGATGATACGCGCAACGGCATCTGGGTGCAAAGGACCGACGGCAGCGAGGCGCGCAAACTCGATCAATGGGGCGCGTATCAGTGGCGCGATGATTCACACTTGCTGATGATCCCGATGCGAGCGGCCAGCGATCAGCCCTTTGAACTGTGGGAAATCGATGCGGCAACCGGGCAGAGCCGTCAACTCACTTCAGCCGCCACGACCCCGCTTACCATCCTCAACGGTGATTGGCGCGTCTCGCCGGACGGCAAGTCGATTGTGTTCGTGAACAACGTCGATCGGAATTTGTGGGTGTTGAAACTACCGTAAACGTGATGCGTGTTCCGTGGTGCGTGGAAAGTTTTACATCACGAAACACGCACTACGCACCACGGAGATCATCTTGTCCGACTACATCCACTGGCTTCGCAGCAAAATTGGTCAGCGCAAAACCTTACTCGCTTACGCGACGGCATTGATCCGCGATGACGAGGGGCGTTTGCTCTTCCAGCGCCGCAGCGATTTCGCGTGGTGGGGTTTGCCGGGCGGCGTGCTGGAGATCGGCGAATCGTTTGTGGCGTGCGCCAAACGCGAGGCGTTGGAAGAAACCGGCTATCACGTCGAACCGACGCGGTTGGTGGGCCTGTACTGCGCGCCGCAATGGGATGTGCGCTATCCCAACGGCGATGAAGTGCAGCAGTTCACCGTGGCGTTGGAATGTACCCTCGCTGGCGGGCACGGCCAAATCGATCGGGCGGAGGTCGTGCATCAACAGTTCTTCGCACCGGGCACTTTGCCCGATCATTTGCCGCCATGGTATGCGGCGATGGTGCGCGACAGCGTCGCGCGTGACGTGCTCTGCCAGAATGGCGCATACTTCGATCCGCCCATCATCGGCGATTCAGTCAACAGTTACATGCCGGAACTCCGATCGCTCATCGGCACTGCGCCGCTCATCGTGGCGGGCGCGGGCGCGATCATCTTCGACGACAACGGGCGCGTGCTGCTGGGTCTGCGCGGCGACGATCATTTATGGGGCTTTCCAGCCGGGCAAATGGAGTTAGGCGAAACGCCGGCGGGCACGGTGGTGCGTGAGGCGTATGAAGAAGTGGGCTTGCACATCCGGCCTACGCAGTTGAGCAGTGTGCTCACGGGCGATGCCTTGCACACCTATCCCGATGGCAATCAAGTGCAGGTGGCGGGTGCGCGTTTCCTGGCCGAAGTCGTCGGCGGTGAACTCAAACCCGATGGCTACGAAACCCTCGACGCGCAGTGGTTCGAGACGAACGATCTGCCGCCGATGGTGCCGCGTCACTTGCGCGCCGTGCAGATGGCGCTGGGACATCCTGAAGGCGGACAGTTTAATTGATTTACCTGAAGCCTCACGCAAAGCCGCAAAGATGCAAAGTTTCAGGCTTTTCTTTGCTGCTTAGCGGCTTTGCGTGAGAAATACCCGTTCAAGTCGGAAGAGCCGGTTTTTCGAAAGAGGTCAAACAGAGTTGACTCGCGCTACGGGGCAGGCACAGGCGGCTCGTGCGTCGGCGACTCTGGCGGCGCACGAGCCGTTTCTGTTACCTGGACGCGATAAAGGCTGTTGTCGGCAAAGCCAGATTTACGGTCGTTGTGCCGGACAGGGTCAGCGTCGCCAGCAGTTGCAGATAGACCGTGCGCGTGTCCTTGTTGTCGGGAATGTCGCCCAGATAAGTGATCTGATAAAAGTACGTGGAATCCGCCACATGCAGCGCGGCGACACTGGCGGTGGTGGAGTGGGTGGGCGCGAAGACCCACACGGCGGAAGCGTTGCTGAGTTTGGCGTTGTAGGCCGTCAAGCCATTCAACCCGCCTTCGAGGAACCTGGCATCAAGCACCAAAGTGCCTCTGGGTAATTCACTTTTGACCCACCTGAACAGATCGCCGCTGCTCTTGCGCACATCGATCAAAATTTCCGCATTGTTACCCGCCGATTGATTCAAGCGCCCCACGCTGATGCGCTGCAACACGCTGGTCGGGCCGTTCGTCTTCGTGGTGAAGGTCCAATCGGGCGGATACTGAAGCGCAAAGCCGTAGACTTGATCGCGATACGTGAGCCAGCCGGTCGGGTTGGCATTGGGGCGTGATCCGATCGCGGTGGGGGACAGCGTCGGCGGATTGAGCACGCCGCCAGACGCGGGCGGGCGCACTTCGGCGGGCGCGCTCGTCGGCGCTTGAGTGGCAATCGGCGCGGCGGCCGCCGGTGCTTGAGTCGGTTTGGCTGCTCCCGTGGCCTGCGGTTGAGCGGGCGCGGCGGGTTGAGCCGGCGCTTGAGTCGGTGTAGCAGCGGGTGCACAGGCCGCGAGTAACAGCACGGTCACAAGCAGAGCAGTCAGCGAACGATGCATGGTGTCCTCCGTGCCCTCAGTATAAGCCGATTGTCAATCGACGGCAATCTGTCCGCCATTGATCATTGTCGATTGTTAATTGTTCATTGTCCTCCCGTCTTCAAAATTCTTGACACGGTGTACACGCGCGGTGTAGAATCTCCACATGGATAAGACCGTTACTAAGCCAAGGTTTAATTACGGGGGACAGGCCGTCATCGAAGGTGTGATGATGCGCGGCTCAAAAGCACTGGCAGTCGCCGTGCGCGACCCCAAAGGCAACATCGTCATCCACACCGAACCCGTTAATGCCGCGCTGTACGCCGGGCCGATGTCGCGCATTCCCTTCTTGCGCGGCCTCTCGATGCTGTGGGACGCATTGGGCCTGGGCATGCGCGCGCTGATGTACAGCGCCAACGTCGCCGCCGGTGAAGTGGGCGTGGAGTTCAAAGGCCCGCTGGCCTGGGGCACGATGGCTTTTTCGCTGATCTTCGGCCTGGGCATTTTCTTCCTTGCGCCCAAGTGGATCTCCACGGCGTTTGACAGTTC
>JAUQXD010000209.1 GCA_030834835.1 Thermoflexales bacterium
GCATGATCGGAACGGTGTGCAACGCAGTCGTCTTATGCTTTGACCGCGCGGCGGCGGAGCACCAGGCTCAGCGCCAGCATCGAGGCGACGACGATCACTGCGGCCAGAATCAGCGGCCACGGAGTTGGCGCAGTCGTTGCAGTCAGATCGCGCAGCGTGATAGCGAGGGGGCCGGTGCCGGTGAAGTAGACGCCCGTATTCAGCGTGCCGCTGCTAGTGCTGCGATCTGGGTAAGGACCCTTGGCGGCATTGCCGGGTATCCCATTGCCGCCGTCCGCGAAAGTCACCTCGATACAGAGTGGGGTAGTCGTCGTCACACTGGAAATATCAATATCGAACGTGCCGCTAGCGCCCACGGGCGCTATGACGATAGTGTCCAGCGTGTTGCAGTTAAACACCTCGACGCTGGCGCCATGCACCCACAGCGCATTCGTCGAGCTGTCACGCAGTTCGCCGATGACATTGGAATACCATGCTCCGGCGGTCGCCGTCGGGATAAGCAATGCCAGGACGAGGATAGCGGCAATGACTAATTTCTTGTTCATGATCTAGCTCCTTGAGTCATAAGACTGTTGCTAAAATGCTTGAGGGAAATATGGATCGATCGACCGGGCGGGCAGGTCATGCTCCAATAGGCCTGCGGTTGATTGGAGACCAGGTGGCATTGCCGACCAGTAACATTGCCGCCGCGCCGGCGACCAGGCTGGTCAGGATTAGCGCCACTTGCGCGGGCAACACATCTAGCCCACGCCCCACAGCTATCGGACTCAGCGTGGTCTGACCGGTCCACGTGACTGCCTGAACCACGTAGGTATAGGTCTGACCGGGCAGCGCGGTGATGTCGGTGAACGAGTATGCCTGAGCGTTACTCTGTACCGGGATTTCACTGATCAGGCTGTACTCCGCGCTATTGACCGGGGCGCGATACACGCGATAGGTGCTGACGCCGTCGCCGGTCACGGACCATTGCAGCGCGATGCCGGGCTGGACGACGATCCACAACGCGACCAATAACACCAGTGCGACCGCCGAACCCACCAGCCACGCCGGGCGGCGGGACGCTTGCTGCCGAGTCTTAATCTGAGCCAACAACCGCTGTCTCACCATCGGTGAAGGGGCCAGCTTCGGTTGGGCGCTGACGGCCGATCGCACCTCTTCGACAGCGGCCAGGCTGTCAGCGGCCTCTGGCCGGGTCTTTAGCCAGGTTTCAACGGCGTCGCGTTCAGCGGTGGATAGCGTGTGGTTGGCATACCACGGGAGCAATGTAGATGGGTCCTGATTAGAATGACGCTCAAACATAAATCTACGCCTGATTTGTCTGGTTTATATGTATTGTCGCAAACCACCCGCAAACGGTTCAATTCTCGTTATCGCGCTTCGAGACAGCGTAAATATGTTCAGAAACATGACCTGAACGTGTCATTCCGAACGTAGTGAGGAATCTCTGGCCGCCGGGTCACATAGCCAACCGGGTTAGAGATTCCTCGTCGCACTCGCCCTGTCCGACGCATCGCGTCGGGGGCGCGCCGGGCGAAACGCTCCTCGGAATGACACCTGGCGGGTTGAGTTTCTACCTCCTGCTTGAGGGATGGCGGCCTAAGAACGACACAACTGCCAGGGGTTAAGTTCACACACTCTAATCGGCTGATGTATCCATCACATTCGCTACTGACTCAACATCAAGGGCAAATACGTTTGATACGGGCTGACAAACACGGCGGCCGCAACATTGTTCTCCGTAAACGGATCGGTATCCAGGCCGCTCACATAGGCCTGATTCGTCAGTGTGATCCCTGTCCCTACGCTGGTAGCCAATGTCGTCAGCATAAACCACCCATTGTCCTCACCGCGCCGTACGATGTCGAAATGGCGCGTGACCGGCTCGACGGTTGTCACGCCGGGCGGCAGCACATCATATGCCCACACGCCGTGCGCGTCCGACGGGCCGTAGTTGCCAAACAGCACGTAAGTCACCATTTGATTGACATGCGTCGATGGCAGGACGTAGGTCTTCACCCACAAATCGGTCAGTGTGCGTGCAATGCTGTCGGCCGCGGCCTGATTGTCGGCGGGCAGCGGGTCGAATGTGGCCGAGGCAATAGCGATGCTGGCAGTTAGCGGCCAACCCTCACCGATAGCCGGATCGGTTTCGGGCAGCAAGGTCGTTGTGTAGGCCATTCCCGGCCATAACCAATCCCTGCTGTCCGTCAGCGGCTGCGCGGTGGTGACGCCGGGTGGCAGAGTGTATGTGACGTGGACGGCCTGCGCCGCCGACGGGCCGACATTGCCAAACGACAACGTGTAGGTCAGCACCGTGCCCGCCACCGGCTCATCTGTCCCTGCCGCAATCGTCGCCCAGACATCCGCCTGCGGCCGGACAGGCTGCACGCTCGATCGGGCATTGTTGGATCGATCGGGATCGAATTCGATCGGATCGATGGTGACGACGCTCTTTGTTTCGGTTGAGACCAAATCGGCGGGCGGCTCAAACCCGATCGTCCACGTTTGCACCTCGCCCGCGCTGAGTTGCGGCACGACCTGGGCGTGAGTAAGGGCTGTCTCGCCGTTGAGCCACAGCGCGTGCGCAATCGACACGGTGTGCGCGTCCGACAGGCCGTCATTGCCATAGACCAGCGTCACGCTAAACGGCACGCCTGGAATCACCTCTGGCGGTACCGCCTGAGTGATCCAGACATTCGTCAGCGGCTCCACGCGAATCGGCACGTCCATGGCGCGGGTCAGGTAGGCGGGACCCATCACCAGTTCGCCGCGTTGTCCGTCGTGGGGCGGGCGTGCAGCCTCCAGCGTAAATGTAGCCGGTTGACCCGCCGCCAACCAATCGGGCAGGCCATGGGCGATGAAGCCGCCATCGGCGTCGGTAGGCACGACCTCCACTTCCAGGTCGTACAGCCCGCCCTCTGGCTCGACCTGCTCCCCGTTCACGACGACCCAGTACTGACCTGGCGCCAGCGACCGGAGGTGTATAGCCTTATCGACGCCGTCGCCGTTGGTCGTTGCCAGGAGCCAGTCCAGCGCATCCCATGCGTCTGGCGTCTGGCCGTAATCGTTGTACAGGGCAAGATTGAGGCTGGTGGCGCGCTCGGCCTTTTCCAGCGTGATTTCCACATCGTACGTGGCCGCCGGGACAGACATGCCGTGGGGCACGCTTTGGCCTGGCGAAATAGCGACACCTGTGAACAACGTAGGCGTGTACCAGCCATAACCGTGCGACAACGCAATCGTGCCGCTGAGGTCAATGGTCGAGTGGAACGTGGCGGTGATGGTGCACGTCAGGCCGCAGTGCGGATCGAGTCGTAGCGGATACGGCTCCACGTAGGCCAGTCCCAGACTGGTCGTGAACGGCACCTGTGTTTGATGCCCGCCCAACAGCACAGCCTGTTCGACGGCGATATGCGGGCCGCTTCGCGCTTGAACCGCGATCCATTCTTCCGTGCTGCCGGTGACGGTCTGGAACCTCCAGGACGGTCGCGCACCTGATCGGAAACTGCCGCCAATTAGATTCTGCGTGTACGCCCCAAACCACTGCGGCGCAACGGTCGAGAAGGTGTCGACGACTGGCCCCAGAATCAACGTGTCCAGATCGGTCGGGTAGTCGCTCCATTGCGTGTGCGCCAGCAGGATGCTGCCCGGCGGCGAATCGTTCAGCGTGAAGCGATAGAAATGCCAGTCGCCCTCTTCGCCGCGGCCGCCCCAGCCAAAGCCGCCCTGCGCCCGATCAGCGATCACAGCCCCAACGGCGGGGTCTGGCGCGACTTGCCAGCTGATCGGGACGTTGAGATCGCGCGGACGATACGTCGGATCGACATCGAGCCGCCCCGCATCATCGATCACGAGTGTGCCCGCATGCGGACCGTAGGCGGCGTCGGGTGTGGCGAGCAAAGTCACGGTCACATCGAGGGTGGAGTGCGGGGGGATGGTAGCCGCGGGTGTATCAATCTGCACTTCCGGCCAGTCAACGTGCCGATAGAACGTCACATCGAAACTGAGCGTGGTGCGGTTGTCCCCCGCGCTGCGCAGAAAATGCGACGCGCCCGCCCACACGCCGCCTGACCCGGCGCCTATTGAGCGAGTATAGGGATTGCCCACACTCACTTGCTGCTGCGTGGCGGCCAGGCGGCTGTAATCGAAGCGCACCCACTCGTCGCCACCATCGATCTCGCCCGGCCAATCAACGTGCGTATCGACATTGCTATCTGTCCACCACTGCTGATTGCCGTTTAAGTCCCACCAGTTGTAGACTATGAGCCGCCAGTTGTTGTTGGATACAGCCGGTGTGGGCGGCAAGGTGTCGAAGTGCTCGAACGGCACGGTCAATTTCACCACCATTAAATCGGCGTCGATGTTGGCGCTGATCCACGGCGTCAGATTCAACGCATAATCGGGCACGCCGTTGTTGTAGTTGGTGGCGGTGCTGGTGATGGTGTCGAGTGTGGCAGTGTAATGCGCGAGTTCGATCAATTGCTGTGTTTGCAGTGTGGCGGTGATAGCCACCGGGCCGGGATTGCTCAGCTGGATCGATCGGGTGGTGATCTGGCCGCGCGGAAATTCATCGACCGTGAGCGTAGGCGGATCGACAATCAAGCCATACTGGCCCAGCGCGGCCTGCGCGGCGCGGAAGGCGTTGGCCTGACCCGTGCCCTGCGCCATCACCTCGTGACCCAGATCGCGGCCGCTGTTAATGAGCAGGCGGCGCAGTTCGTCGGCGGTCGGGAAGCGGCCAGTGGCCCGTTGAAAGGCCTGCGCGGTCAGCGCGCCGATGCCGGCCACGACCGGCCCGCTGCGACTGGTGCCCGTCCAATGGACGTAGGCGCGTTGGCCGTTGTGGCCGACGTTGACGGGATATGCGCCCGTGCCAGCCTGCCCGTTGGCAACCAGATCGACGCCGCGCACGCCGTCGGCGGCCGGGCCACGATCGGACATGGCGGCCACATCGCCGTAGTTGACGCGATTGGGCGCGCTGACGGTCTCAGAGATGCCCCAGGCGTTGATGGTGCCGTACTGTGTGGCCGCGCCCACGGTAAGCGCCGTCAGCGGGTTGGGCTGAATCAAGGTGCCATTGCCAGAGCCGCCATTGCCAGCCGAGTGAATGAAGAGCGGGGCTGCGCCGGCGCCAGATTGCTCTTCGTAATAGCGTGACAGATAGGTGACGTAGCGCGATTCCCAATCGTAAGTGTCGTTGTCGATGTTGCTGGTGCCGTAACTGAGCGAGGCGATGTGCGGTTCGTCGCCGGTATGCGGCGCGCCGTCGTAACCCAGGAAGGCGAACAGGTAAGCGGATTCGATCGAGCCGCCCGCGTAGACGTTGCCAATGGCGATGATTCTGGCGGCGGGCGCCGGGCCTTGCACCAGCGGGCCATAGGTGGCGGTGTAAAACGAGGTCACGCGCGGCTCTGGCGTGAAGACGCCGCCGTCGTTGCCGACCGCAGTGGATGAGCACTCGGTGCCGTGGCCGCCGCCTGAGAATGAGGTCGAATCGATCATGAAGGCGACCAGCCGGCCGGCGGCCGGAATCGGGACATCGGGGCCGTACAGGCCGATCGAGCCGGGCGGCGGATTGAGTCCGTCGCTGATCCAGTAGATCATACCGGCAGAAGTATCGGCCGCTCCGTCACCCGATAAATCGATCACGCCCACCGGTTGTTCGCGCGTCAACTTCGTTTCGAATTGCCCATCGGCATTGAGGTCCATGAAGACGGCATCATATGTGCCGCTGATGACGGTGTCGGCGACCAGCACGGGCGCGTTGAGCAAAGACGGATCCGGGTGGGTACCCTGATAGTAACGATCCGACAAACTGGCATTAGGCGCAGTGTACACGATGGCTTTGCCGGGGATGGTAAATGTGAAGGCGCCCGTGCCAGTGATGGTGCGCGCGGCATTGACATACCAACCCCAGTTGAGGTCGCCGTCCGGATTGGCCAGATACATGCCCAATGATCGATCATCGTAGGCGATGGGCCAGCCTACATAGGCCTGACTGCCGGTGAGGGTGGCCGTCTGCACGGCGTAGCGGCCATTCAACGCCGGATTGCCAAAGTCCGCGCCGGAATCCAGCACGGCGATCGTAACGCCCGCGCCGTCCAGCTGCAGGGTGTTCCATGTCTCGCGCACGCCCTGCGTATCGTTCTCGTACCAGCCAGCAGGTTTGTTCAAACCTGTCAGGTCTTCAAGACCTGACAGGTTTTCCCCGGTCTGCGCCACGAATGTATGCACTTCATCGGGCTGCGGCGGCAGAGGAGCATCGTCGGCGGTGAGGGTGCCGATGACGCCGGGGGCGCGGGCTAATTCGGGCAATGCTGCCGTGAAGGCTAAACCCGCGATGCGCTGTAGATCGCCGATCGATTGGCGATAGATCGGGCCGACGAAATATCGATCGAGATCGGCGCGGCCTTCGGCGATGACGGTGATCCAGGTCGTGTCGGCGGTCGCACCGGGTGAGGATTGCGCCATGGCCGCAGTCGCGGCCAGCCCGATCGATCCGGCGGCCGCTAATGCGGCCAACATCGAGAGTAAACTAAGGACGATGATCAGGGCGTGGCGCATGGTGTTCCCTTAATGGGTAGATTGGTAAATTGGTAAGTTGGTAGATTGGCTCACTGGTTGACCAGTTGACTGATTACCAATCGACCCATCTACGAATCTACTAATCACCAATCTACCACCAGACTACTCGACCACATTCCAGAACGAATCATCGGGCAAAAAGTGCAGATGACGGACGGGCACGGCGGTGTGCAGTTGACGGGCGCGCGTCAGCAGATCGAGGGTGCGGGCGGGATCGGCGCACACGACGGGGCTGCTGGCGACGATCTCGGCGACGGCGATGGCGAACGGCAAATCTTCGACGTAGACGCGGCGATCTTGAATCAAGCGATAGGCCCCCGACACGATGGCAGAACCGGGGCCGGCGGGGGTGTGCTGAGTGGGATTGGAGAAGGGCGTGGCGTGCATGTGCCACTGGCCGTCACGCGGCATCAACGCAACAAGATCGTCGTTGAGGACGAGCGCTTCGGGGCTGAGTCGCGACACGGTGGTTTTGCCGCTGCCGGAATGGCCGAAGAATAAATAGCCGCGCGCATGGTGCACCAGACCGGCAGCGTGAAAGAGCAGGCCGCCCGCTTCGAACAAACGCAGGGCATAAATCGTGCGAATGAAGTAATCGGCGTCCTCAACGGGCGTGGCGCTGTTCAGCGTCAGCGTGGCTTGCTGCTGCGCCAGATCGATGTGGCCGGAATAGTCGGGCGCGGTGAAGTGCGCACCATCCAGGCGGAAGACCAGCGGGCGATCTTCGGTGGCGCGTGGTGTGTGCCCTGCCCGCTCGATCTGCGCGAGGAAGGTCGAAGGTCGATCGGGTTGCAGGAAGGCCGCATAGCGTTTCACCAACGCGGCGATCAAGGCGGCATCGGCGCTGATCGTCAGGGGCAGATCGGCGATGGCAAGTGTGAAGGTGGGTGAGGTGGTGGGTGTGTCCATGCTGCGCGCACTGAATCGATTGAGTAACTCTAGCGTTTTCGCCGCAGAAACAGCATGATGCCGAGCATGATCACGATAACGGCGGCCAGCGCAATGAGGATGGCCGGGTCGAGGCCGCCGTCGGCCTTCACTTCCACCACGCCTTGCACGGCGGTTGCGCCGCTGGTTTCCACGTCTTCCAGTTGATAGTAGTACGTTCGCCCCGCGACGACGCTGGTGTCGGTAAAAACGTAGCTGCCGCCGATGAGCGGATCGGGCGAGGCGGGGATGAGTTCGGCGTTGATGCGCGTGAACGGGCCGTCTTTGGTTTCGCCGCGATAGAGGTTGAAGCCCGCCGTGTTGAGTTCGCTGGCGGTGCTCCATTCGACGGTGACGGTGGCGGAGCCCGTGGGGGTGACGACCATCAAGACCAGCGCCGCCACCAGGGAAACGAGCAACAGGGGGATCAGAACTTGCCGGGTCGATGTCACGTGTAGACCTATGAAAGAGAATGGCGCATCGATCATCCTTGTGAGGATCGATGCGCCTTCATTCTACCACTTTTGTACGGGCGAAGCATTCGCGATGAGTCTCGGCGTGTTCAACACACGATCGGTTACGAATGCTTCGCCCCTACGCCCGGTCAATTTGGGGTGGAGCGAACCAGCCGTCGGCGCAGAAGCAGGGCGGCGGCGGTCAGGCCCAGCACGCCAAACGCGATCGGCGCGGGGGAGGGGACGCTGCTGGCGCTGAGATCGCGCATCGTGACGGCGGTGGGACTAACGTCGCACGGGCTTCCTGCCCCAGTTGAAGCTACCCAGTCAGCATTTGTGTCGGTGTCAACAAAGCCAGTGTTGTAGACCGTTCTTTGCAGAGTTGCTCCGGAATTGTTGAACACATCTGGCGCTGCAGGGTTGAGCACGGTGACATCAGCCCCGTAAGAAACCGCATCGATTAAATTTGTAAGATTGTCACGCAACAGAAGCCGGTCGCTTGTGTTACCGAGTCCAGTGGAAAACCAGGCGGCAGGTGTATGGTTGAGTGGAGTCTGAGCGCAGGCGTAAGTTGCCAACCCGGAGCCGATCACTACCAGAATCTTGCCTGGGCCAAGACTGATACTGGGCAGAGTAACAGTCATTGTGCCTGCCGCACTCCCATCAGTAATCGTCCATCCATTGAGGTCAACAGTGGTACCGGAGTTGTTGAATAATTCGAAATACTCACCTGCCGGTTCGGTAAAGGGCGGGGACAATGGATCAGCACCCACTTCAACGATCAATACATCGCCAGGATTCGCAGCATTCGCTCGATGTGCGGGCAGACTTACAAGCACACTTAACACCACCGCGATGATTGCAATCACATTCAACCAGTTGCGTTTCATGGGTTTAACCTCACAGGCTGGATTTTGATTGTGAAGGATGTTACCACGCTCGTGATTAACACGCAATCCGTTCTGAAATGAACGGCCTCTGACCGGGTTCACAGCCTGATCAATTTTCATGCCGCGCGCCCGCTTCAGCCCGTCTCGCCATTTGCCTCGTCACGGTGTTCAGCGTACAATGTGAACCGTTACACAAATCATTCTTAAGGAGTGTCTCAATGTCTGAACGCGTGAATTACACCATGCCGCAACCGCAGTATGAAGCCATCAAAAGTCTGATCGTTGATCTCGATAACGAACTTGTCTTCGGTACCGATCTGGATAGCGAAGAGCGAGGGTCGCTGCCCAAGACCGGCGACAAGAGTCTGGCCTTTGTGCGGGCGGCGGCCGGGTTGGTGGACATGGACTCCGACTTTTTACCGCGTTCATTCGATATTCCTGAGTTTCAGCAAGATGTGGCGCTGATGGAGAAACTGGTGGATATCAACCGCCGCCTGGAGCGGACGGCGCAGCGTGTGAATGATACGCTGTTGGCTGTGGGCAGCGAGGCGTATCTGGCCGCGCTGGTCGTTTACAAGAATGCCAAGGACAATGGGCGGGGCGAGGAACTGGACAAAGCGGTGGACGAGATGGGCAAGCGTTTCATCAAGAAGTCACGGCTAGACCCCAAACCGGTTGAAGCCTAACCCCAACCGATCGCTATTGAAACCTTCCGAGGACCACGTCGCTCTCGGAAGGTTTTTTTGTTGAGCCTTGATCTTGAATTTAGGAGACAGTATCTTCGAAATTGGAGGTTTTTGGTCAAACGCTGGTGCTTTGACCTCGAATTTATGAGAAAATACCTTCTAAATTCGAGGTCGGAGGTCGAACGTTGGTGCTTTGACCTTGAGTTTAGGAGATAATACCTTCTAAATTAGCGGTCCGAGGTCAAAAGATGGTGCTTTGACCTCGAATTTGAGAGATGGCGTATTCTAAATTAGCCTCGATCCCTAAATCAATCGCCCCTGCTTAGGGCCGGACTCGTCTTTGAACAGCACGTTGTGCGAACGATTGGAGTTGAAGGGCGGATCGAGGTAGACCAGATCGATCGATTCATCGGCAACGTACTCGCGCAGAATGGGCAGATTGTCGCCGTAAAAGAGAGTGTTAGTGGTGATGGGTTTGGGGGGACATGATGATCTCTATGCCGTTAGCTAGGAAACAGTGCGTTGATCATGGCTGCGACGATATACAACATGCTAATCATTTGACCTGGTGTATCGATCATTTGTGCGTGAGGATGTGAAGTAAGGTTCCTGAACCCGCGAATATTATGCCATCGATGACTATCTTCATTTGAGATCTGTGCGTTGTTTACGAGCCAATTGATCTTCCGCTCAAATGCCGCCCGGCGAGGAAGGCCGTTCAACTGTTCGCATTTATGTGAGACAGCTGCCTCACATACGCGGAATAACTGTTCGGCTGCCAAAGTATAGACTGGATAGAAAAGATAGCCATACGCCATTGCGCCGCGCGCGACCTCGTACAACCTGCATACGTCCAGGGGCACTGCATCATTCAGTTCAGGCTCAAGTATATCTCTTAACCTATCTTCTCCTGTAGTTGGCCCAATGCGGCCACCTCTGAGCGTGCTAAAAATAGTAGAGGTCGGATCAGGCTGTAGCCAGTTGTCCAGAGTTACTCGCTTGTATCCAATATCTTCACGGTTCATGATCTAGCTCACGCATTAACTGTAATTTCGTGCGGCGGGTTAGGTAATGCAGGCAAATTGATTCTTGTTAGTCGAAATATTCAGCATTAGCGGGCCTGCTTCCGGCGAGATTTGACACTGGCTTGCAATTCAGAGATGCGCGCGAGTGTCTTGGCTTCAAATTCTTCAAAACGCCTGACTCGCGTGAGATCATCGTCCAGTTGCATTAACCGTTGAAAGACAATGATCGCAATGAATGGGATAAGCAGCATCAACACTAGGAACCAGCCCGTTGATGCAAGGAAAGGACTAATGGCAATCATCAGCACAATAAGGAATAGGCCGCTAAAGCCCTTGACCAGCAGGCTATTCACCATTAACTGAAGAGAAGTTGGATCGTTGCGATATGCCGTCACACGGGCGTGGTCGGCTTGCAAGCGTTTGAGCGTTTTGCCACGGCTTGAAAGACTCCAGCGATCGAGCCATTTCTGAACTGTTGGTGTAATTAGGTTAACACCAAGACCAACCACGAGCGACACCGCGATGTTGATAAAGATGTTCCAATTAGGCTCGGACATTGAATGACCTCGTAATTGATAATGTGACTTCGCAAGTATAGCGAGAATGAGGGTGCGGGTCAAACGACAAGTGACGCATTCTGCCGCGTTCACGGTATAATCGAAGCAACGACAACGTCCCACGCATCGATCGCAGGAGGGCCTCTCATGGATCTGGAATTGGCCGGCAAAGTGGTGTTGATCACAGGCGCGAGCGGCGGGCTGGGCCGTGAGATGGCCGTGGACTTTGGCCGTGAAGAGGCGCGCGTGGTGGTCCACTATCGATCGGGGGTGGAGGCTGCCGAGGTCGTGGCCGAGACGATCGAGAATATGGGCGGCGAAGCCATCACCGCGCAGGCCGACCTGACCGATCGCGCGTCGATTGTGCAGATGCTGAATGACGTGAAGGCCGAGTGGGGCGGCGTGGATGTGCTGATCAACAGCTCGGGCGTGTTCGATATGAACGCGATCGATCAGATGCCCGTGGAGCAGTGGCAGCGCATGATCGATACCGTGTTGACAGGGACGTTCTACCTGACCAGTTTGCTCGCCCCGCACATGAGACAACAGAAATGGGGGCGCATCGTCAACATCTCATCGCGCACGGGGTTGGTGGGCGGCGCGAAGCTGGCGCATTACAGCGCGGCGAAAGCGGGGCTGATTGGCCTGACGAAGGCGCTGGCGAAAGAACTGGGGCCTGATGGCATTTTGTGCAACGTCATCGCGCCGACGACGATCCTCACGCCGCGCGAGCGTGAGAAGATGACGCCCGATCGGTTGGAGAAACTCGTCAATCAAATCCCGTTGAGGCGCGTCGCCATGCCCGATGATATTACGCGCGTCGCGTTATTCTTAGGCTCAGGCATGAACACGTTCGTGAATGGTGAAGTGATTACGGTCGGGGGCGGAGCGCAGTCGTGACCGGTGAATTGGTAACTGGTAGATTAGTAGATTGGTGAACTGGTCAACCAGTAACCGATTACTGATTGACCGATTGCCTGATTTACCAATCTAATTTACTCGCCTCTCACGTGCTCGAAGAATTCGGCGCGGGTGCGGGCGTCGGATTTGAAGCGGCCCATGAGCGAACTGGTGACCATGCGCGCATTGGCTTTCTTCACGCCGCGCATCATGGCGCATAAGTGCGCACCCTCCACGACCACGGCCACCCCCTGCGGATGCAGCACGTTCTCCAGAAAGTCCGCGATCTGGCGCGTCATGCGCTCTTGCACTTGCAGCCGCCGCGCGAACATATCGACCACGCGCGGGATCTTGCTGAGGCCCAGCACTTTGTTGCGGGGAATGTAGGCCACGTGCGCGTGCCCGTAAAACGGCAGCAGGTGATGCTCGCACAGGCTGTAATACTCGATCGATTTCACGACCACCATCTCGTCGTAGTCCACGTCAAAGAGCGCGCCGTTGATCAGCGCCGCCGCATCGGTGTGATAGCCACTGAGCAGCTCGGCATACATGCGGGCCACGCGCGCGGGCGTGCGGCGCAGGCCGTCGCGCTGCGGGTCTTCGCCCACGCTGGTCAACAGTGAACTGATCGCCGCCTCGATCTGATCGTGCGCCAGGGCGTTAATCGGATCAATCGGCGCTGGAGTTTCCTCTAGCAACTCGTCCTCGTCGTCCATATCCTGTTCCTACTCAAACACCGCCTGGCACTTGGCGCATTCGCGGGCGGCGGCGCTGACGATCTGCCCGCAAACCGGGCACGCGAAGGTGAACTGCGCGCCGCACACCGCGCATTGAACGGCATCGTCGCTGACGGCCGAGCCGCAGTCCGGGCACACCGCCTGATCGCAGTTGGGGCAGCGATCGGCGCCGTCGGGCAGTTCGGTGTGGCAGCGCGGACACTCGCCAGATAGATCGAGACCGCACTGCGGGCATTGCCGCGCGTTATCGTCGACAACTGTCTGACACCGTGGACACGTCAGGGCGAAGACGGGCAGCGGCACACCGCAGCGCACGCAGATAGTTTCATTCTCCAGAGCAATGGTGTGGCAGTTGGCGCACACCAGCGCGTCACAGTTGGGGCACGGGCTGCTGCCGGGATCGAAGAACGTGCCGCAATTGGGGCAGTCGATGTGCGTGACCGTAGGCAGCTTGAATTGATCGAGCCGGGGC
>JAUQXD010000210.1 GCA_030834835.1 Thermoflexales bacterium
GGTTACTTGATCGGCTTCATCGCGGGCGCATTCGTCGCGGGTTATCTGGCCGAGCGCGGGCTGAATCGCAATCGCGCGCTGCGTCTGGTCGCCGGACTCGCGGGCGTGAGCGTGATTTACTTCATCGGCACGGCGTGGCTCACGCACATGTTCCTCGGCGGCGATTGGGTCAAAGGCTGGGCATTGGGCGTCGCGCCGTTTATCGTGATCGACATCGTCAAGGCGTTGATTGCCTCAGCCACTGCTGAAGGTGCGCGCGTGTGGCTGAATCGAATGTAGGGGCCGGTCTTGCATCGGCCCTGGGCGAGCGCGAGGCTCGCCCCTACAACAAGGGGTTCACATGCTCACACCTGACCAAATTCGTGCCATTCTACCCGATGCCCTCAACGAAACGAACCTGCCCTTGCCTGGCAAGCAGTCCGGCAAGGTGCGCGATTGGTATCCGCTGAGCAATCGCCGCCGCCTGCTCGTCACCACCGATCGGCTGTCGGCGTTCGATCGGATTCTGGCGCGCGTGCCGTTCAAAGGTCAGGTACTCAATCAACTGTCGGCGTGGTGGTTCGATCAGACGCGCGACGTGATCGCCAATCACAAGATTGACGTGCCTGATCCGAACGCGCTGATCGCCACCGAAGTCGAACCATTCGCGGTGGAAGTGATCGTGCGCGGCTACATCACAGGTGTGACGTCGACGGCGTTGTGGTACCGCTACTCGATCGGCGAACGCGACATCTACGGCTATCGTTTTCCCGATGGCCTGCGCAAGAACGATCGACTGCCGGAGCCTATCATCACGCCGACGACGAAGGGCGGCCCCACCGGTCACGATGAGCGTTTGACGTGCGAGGAAGTCGTCGAGCACGGCTTGCTCGATCGCGCTACGTGGGATCAAGTGCAGGCTGCCGCCTTGGCCATTTTCAAGCGCGGACAAGCGATTGCACAACAAGCAGGCTTGATCTTAGTAGACACAAAATATGAGTTTGGCCGCGCGCCCGATGGACAAGTCATGTTGATCGATGAAGTGCACACGCCGGATTCATCGCGCTTCTGGAAAGCGACTTCATATGAAGAGGGCTTTGCCAAAGGCGAAGAACCTGAGAACTTCGACAAAGAATTCGTGCGGCTGGCCTACGCCGAACAGGGCTATCGCGGCGATGGGCCGATTCCGGCGATGCCCGACGATCTATGGATCGCGGCGAGTCAACGCTACATCACGATCTACGAGATGCTGACGGGACAAACGTTTGTGCCGGGCGCGTATCCGATTGAGCCGAGGTTGATGGAGAATCTGAAGAGTCTTTGGTAAATTGGTAGATTGGCAGATTAGTGGGTTATTCGACTCACCAATTTACTGATTTACCAGTTTACCAATCTACCGATTCCGGAGTCCCCCATGTCCCAACCTCTTGTCGTCATCCTGATGGGTAGCAAAGCCGATGCCGCACATTGTGACAAAATCGCCGACGCGGCGCGCGGCTTTGGCGTGGACGTCGTGACGCGCATCGGCTCCGCGCACAAGACGCCGGAACATGTGAGCCAGTTACTGCGCGACTACGAAGCCGATCCGCGCCCCAAGGTTTACATCACGGTCGCGGGGCGCAGCAATGCACTATCGGGTTTCACCGACGGCGCAGTAAGTGCCCCCGTGATCGCGTGTCCGCCACCAAGCGAAGCCTTCGGCGGGGCGGACGTGTTCTCGTCGCTGCGGATGCCGTCAGGCATCGCGCCTGCTGTCGTGCTCGATCCGGGCAACGCCGCCTTGCTCGCCGCCAAGATTCTCGGCATCAGTGATGCAGCGGTGCGCGAAAAAGTGCTTGAATTCCAGCGCAAACAAGCGGCGAAGATTCTGAGTGATGATGAAGCGGCACGTAGTGCGTAAAACGTAATGCGTAATTTGAGTCTGTTTTTTACGCAGTAC
>JAUQXD010000211.1 GCA_030834835.1 Thermoflexales bacterium
TACACTTGTGCAGCTCGTCGACGAGCAGCAGGCCAAAGAAATTCTTGGCATGTTTGACTGCTGTCGCAGCCGGCATGCGCCGCAGCTCGCTCACCTCAAACAGCGGTGCGCCACACACATAGCGCTCGCCATCGTCATCAACGAGGAGCTCAACGTGTCTGCCTTTGTCCTCATCCCACACACGCTTCGGATAAGGGGTCTGGCAGTAGCGTCGTCGCAAGCCAACCCATTCCGCAGCCTGGCCAGGCGTGACGATCTTGTCCGCTAAGGGTGAACCATCTTCGTCGTATTCTTCAGCTACGATCGCGCCGCACGCCGGACAAGCGCAAACCGCGACGATCCGAGTTCTGATGCGGTCGTGCTCGTCAAGATACCGCTGCCGCATGTGCCGTGTCACCATCGCCGGAGTACGACCCGATCCCAGTTTCGCCGTTTCATAGGAAACGACGGCGAAGCTCTTTTCGGGCAGTACACCGCTGCGATAGTCGGTGATGAACTGCAACATCGAGTAACGATTGGCAATTTCCCGCGCATTCTCTTCTTCACGCGGCAGATCGAGACCCAGCCACAACAGCCCACCGATGCGCGCATCGAGCAGGTTGGTGTCCTTGGCGTGCGGACGGCGACGTGGGGGATTTTTCCACGCCGCTTTCAGCGTGAAACGCAAGGGTGTCATCGCCAGTTTAATCTGCTGCCCGAACCGATTGCGCAGCTCCTTGTCTTTGATGCGACGCGTGACCTTGCGAAGGTACTCGATGAACTCGTCGGGCGACAACCCTTCAAATTCATCGTCGCTGAGATATTCGCCGGCCGCCTTGAGGTCCAAGGAGAACTGCTGATGTTCTTCCTCTGTCTGCGGATGGTGATTGCTGACGAATTGGCGGCGCAGCCACTCACCAATCTTGACCGCCTTGGGCAGCGGCTTCGCGCCAATCGTAATAACTTTGCTGGTCGCGCCGGGCGTCACTTCAGGTATCTCTTTGGGCCAGTTCTCGGCGCCCGTCACGATGCCGGGGCCGACCACGAGGACTGGATAAACGGACCTGTGTGTAGCGGGGGGCTTGCGTTCGAGAGCAACACGCAGATATTCGGCGATGGCAATGCCGAGGCTGGTTTTGCCGAGCCCCATTTCGGCCACGACGATATTTGCGCCATACCGAAGACACAAGCGGCCATGTGCGATCGCTAGATGCTTTTGATATTCGGTAAGCCCAGTTTCGTCGCGGCCTGGCAGCCTGCGTCCTTTCGACAAGTTGTCGAATATTGCCCACTCCCACGGCTCCGGCTTCATATCATACTGCGGCACATTGCGCGTTTGCACGATCACGGCCAACTGCTCGACGTAGACATCGAGCAAGTCTTTGATCGTTTGCGGGTCAGATGCGATCTGCAATTCACCATGCGCATCGAGCGTCGCTAACGCCGTCTCAACCTGCTGCTTGACCTCGACTTTGGACAGGTGCTCTTTGCCATCTTCACGCTTCGTTGGATCTTCGTCAGGATCGTGCATGACCGTCTTGCTTGTCTTACGCACATTACCCTT
>JAUQXD010000212.1 GCA_030834835.1 Thermoflexales bacterium
GAAGACGGTCAACAACTTCGTCTTTCTGGCGCGCGACGGCTTCTATGACGGCGTGACGTTCCATCGCGTGATCAAGGGCTTCATGGCGCAGGGCGGCGATCCAACGGGCACGGGCATGGGCGGGCCGGGTTACAAATTCGCGGATGAGTTCCATAAGGATTTGCGTCACAACGCTGCGGGCATCCTGTCGATGGCGAATGCGGGCGCCGGTACGAATGGCAGCCAGTTCTTTATCACGCACGGCCCCACGCCGCACCTGGACAACAAGCATACGGTCTTTGGCAAAGTGACCCAGGGCTTAAACATCGTGCTGGCGATCCCAGAGCGCGATCCGCAGCGGGCGCGCACGCCGGGCACGAAGATCACCACGATCGAGATTACGGAAAGCGAATAAGATCAGCTGGCGGCTATGCGGAACTAAAAGACCCGGCAGGTTGTCAAACCTGCCGGGTCTTTTTATTGTGTCCGCGATCAGCGCTACAGACTCTTAAATACCTGGCGAGAGACCCACCAGCCGGCCAGCCCCGTCAACATCAAGAGGATCAGGCCGATCATGGCGCCAAGCGGCAAACCATCGGGCGTGTAGATCGAAGCGAGTACCAGACTGCCAGAGAACAAGATTAACACCGGAACAGCGATCGCGAGATTGGTGTGAGTGCGTTTCATGAGAGTTATTCCTGGGGTCAAACGGCTATCAAGACTTGCCAACCATGAATGTCGTCAATCAGTAATGACTGATCGCAAGTGTATTCTACAGACTGTTCCGGGAAATATCAATGCCCAAAGCATTGCAGATTCATTGCAATGTGCACGAAAAGCCTGAAATTTAAGCCATTTCAAACCATGCGCAAACTGGATCGTCGGACACGCATATACAGGTAGCTGCCGTCACGATTCTTACATCATCGATTGATGAGCGTTATTGCGAGGTGCCCATGGCGGGGCGGGTCATCCGCACGGGCAGAAACCAGACCACGCCAGGTGTCATTCCGAAGGAGCGTTCTTTTCCGCGACTGAGGAATCTCTGGCCCGGCCAGCCACGCCGCCTGCCGCGCGAGAGACGGGAGCACTGCACCGCACGTCCTGTCCGCCGCACAGCGGCGGGGACGCGCCGGGCGTGTGTTCCTCACTGCGTTCGGAATGACATACTCATCGGCAAGTTTCTGAAGGCGCGGCCTGACGCAACCGCGTGCGACGCTCTCGCTGACTTGATAGGACCCCGGTGTTTGTCCCTGTGAATCTTGACACAATGAACCCGCTGATATACAATGCAAAACATACCAGTCGGTATGTTTTGAGGAGTAATGCCTAAAACTCGCGTCACACCGCAACCGCCTCCATCGTCACGCGGCCGGCAATTACGCAGCGCCGCAACTCGCACACGCATTCTGGATGCGGCGGGCGAACTGTTTGCCCGCCGCGGCTACGACGCCACCAGCGTCGCCGACATTTGCGAACAGACCGGCGTGACCAAGGGCGCGTTTTACTATCACTTCGCGTCCAAGCAGCAGGCCTTTCTTGATCTACGTGATCGCTGGCTGGCGCCGCTGGATGCGCAGTTCAAATTGACACGGGCCGAGGGCGAAACACTGCCGCAAGTCTTGCAGCGTATTGCCGAAATGGCTCAACCCATCTTCGACGCGGTGGGCGGCGAAGATCGCCAGCAAGTGTTTTTGGAGTTGCTCAGCGCGGCACGGCAAGACCCGGCCATCTTGCCGGTCATGCTGTCCCCGCGCCGCAAATATCGCGCCCTGTTCGCCAAATTGGTGCGGGCGGGCGTGGCCGAAGGCACACTGCGTGACGTCGATGCTACCCTGGCGGCCGACATCCTGGTGACGCTGGGCTTTGGCTTCGTGATGCAAAGCCTGCTCGATCCCGACGGGGCCAATTGGGCGAAGCTGGCCCAACAGGGCATCGCAATGCTGATGCAGGGTCTGGCGGCCTGAAGCATGTCACTGCCGCGCCTGTTCGCCATTGCCCGCAAAGAAATCCATCACGTCACGCGTGATGTACGCACGCTGTTGTTGGTGACCATCGTGCCCGCGTTCCTGCTGTTGCTGCTGGCCTATGTCTTCTCATTTGACGTAGAGCACTTCGATCTGATCGTGCTCGATCAGGACAAGACCGCTGTTTCACGGCAATACGTTGCCGACCTGACCGGTGATCGCACCTTCAGAGTGGTGGGCAACATCGAAGGCTATGACGAGATCGATATGTGGTTGCAGACCGGTCGAGCCAGGCTGGCGCTGGTGATCCAGCACGGCACAGCCGCCGAACTACAGGCCGGGCGATCGACTCACGTGCAAGCGGTAATCGATGGAGTGGATTCGATCACGGGTGGCCAACTCATCTCCCAGATTGAGGCCCGCACCCGATTGTTCTCCGTGTCCCGCTTGCCCCGGTTGATGGGCCAACGCAGCGGCTTCATCGATGCGCGCGGCGTGGCCTGGTACAACCCCGCGATCAAATCACTCTACAGCATGGTGCCCGGATTGTTAGCCGTGGTGCTGACGATGCCGGCGCTGGCCTTTGCCATCACCCTGACTCGCGAGAAAGAACTCGGCTCGTTTGAAGGGCTGGCTGCCACGCCCATTCGCGGGCTGGAATACCTGATCGGGAAGATGATCACCTACGTCGGCTTTGGCCTGCTCAGCCTGATCCCGCTGCTAATGGTGACGACGTTCTGGTTTCGCGTGCCGTTTCGTGGCAGCCCGATCATCCTGATCAGCGTCACAGTGATCTACTTTGCCGCGACGTTCGGCGTGAGTATGCTCGTCGCCAATTTCGTCAAGACGCAGCAGGCGGCGATGCTGTTCATGATCCTGCTGTTCTTCATTCCCAGTTTCTTCTTGTCGGGCCTGATCCTGCCGATCGATACCAGCTCGATCGCCACGCGCCTGTCCAGCGAGATTCTGCCATCCACGCACTTCATCATCATCGCGCGCGGCGTCTTTTTGAAAGGTCTGGACTTGCTGGAGATGCGTGTGCCCTTGATGAACTTGCTGGCAGTGGGTGTTGTCACGCTGGGGTTAAGTCTGTCAATTTTCAGAAAGAGAATCGGGTAAACAATGAGTAAC
>JAUQXD010000213.1 GCA_030834835.1 Thermoflexales bacterium
CCGCGGGTGTTGAAAACCGCCAACCGGCGTGTGTTCACCGCCGGTTGGCGGTTCCTCAACCTGTGGTTACGCGTACAGAGATTGTCAGATGAAAATTCCACTGGCGTGGCTCTTAGAAAAAGACAATCCATCCGTGCGATACTTTGCCTTGAAGTATCTGCTCGATCGATCAGACGACGATGCCGACGTTCAGGTGGCACGCCGCGCGATCATGCGCAGCGAGCCGATCAAGAAGATTCTCGCTGCGCAAGCGCCAGAAGGCTATTGGGCGAAACCGGGATCGGCGTACTGGCCGAGTTATCGCCCCACTACCTGGCAAGTTCTTTTTCTCGCCGAGCTCGGCGAGAATGGACGCAATCGGCAGGTGCGGCGCGGCTGCGAGTATCTGCTCAAGCACGCCCAGGCCATTCACGGCGGCCTGTCGATACTGCCGAAGGCTGCGCCGAGAGGTGTGATGTACTGCCACACTGCGAACTTGACCTGGGCGCTGATCGCGTTGGGCTATGATGACGATGAGCGCATCGGTCGCGCGATTGATTGGCTGGTAAGCGCCATCCTGGGAGAAGACTGCGCCTCCAGCACATCGGGACCGGGTTTCTGTTGTGCAGCGAATAATCGTCAACCCTGTGCGTGGGGAGCGGTGAAAGCATTGCGTGTATTGGCCAATGTGCCACCGCACTGGCAGTCGAAGCGAATCAAGAAAACCACGGACATGACGGTGGAGTTCCTGCTGAGCCGTGATCTCGCCAAAGCCGATTATCCTTACACTGAGCGGGTGAATGGCAGCTGGTTTAAGTTTGGCTTTCCACTGTCCTATACATCCGATGTGCTTGAAGCTTCGCTCGCGTTGTGCGAAGCGGGCCATGCGCACGATCCGCGTCTCAAGAACGCGATCGATCTCGTGCTCGCGAAGCGCGAGGCCGACGGCCGCTGGGTGATGCAGCGCAGCCTCAACGGCAAAATGTGGGCCGACATCGAAACGAAAGGTCAGCCCAGCAAATGGGTGACGTTGCGAGCGCTGCGCGTGTTGAAGGCGGCGGGACGACTATGAAGAAAGCGGTGACTTCTCAGGCTAAAACGCGGGCAGCGCCCGGCAGTCCACCACCCATCTACGTGGTGTCAGGCGGCGTCGGTGCGAGCGGTGAGCAGTTGGTCAACACGGCACTGGCGCAGTTCCCGGAGAAGGACGTGCCCGTAATCACGGTCGGTAATGTACGCCAGGTGGAGCAGATTCGGCGGGTGGTGAAAGCGGCAAAGCATTCAGGCGGTACCATCGCGCACACGCTGGTCGATGCCCGCCTGCGCGATACGCTGATCGCGCTGACTGACAAACAGGGCGTGAGCGCGATCGATCTCATGGGACCGTTGCTGAATCGATTGGGTGAGGTGGCGGGGCATGAGCCGCTCGGCCGGCCCGGGCTGTATCGGCAGTTCCATCGCGCCTATTTCGATCGGGTGGCCGCTATTGAATACACCATGAAACATGACGACGGGCAAAATCCGCGCGGCTGGCCCCGGGCGGATATTTTGCTGTTAGGTGTCTCGCGCACGGGCAAAACGCCGCTGAGTGTCTATCTATCGATACTGGGCTACAAGGTTGCCAACCTGCCGCTTATCCTGGAACGACCGACGCCCCCGGCGCTGTTTCGCCTGAACCGCCGGCGGGTGGTGGGCTTAACCATTCGACCCGATCAGCTGATTGTCTTTCGTGAGCAGCGTTACAGTCAGCTGGGCGCATTGCCGCCGTTCGAGTACGTCGATCTGGATAAAGTGCGGGCGGAAGTCCGGGCGGCCCTGACGCTGTATCAGCGCGGCGGTTTCGCAGTGATTGACGTGACCGACAAGCCCATCGAGGCCAGCGCCGATGAGATCATCAGGCTGATTAGCCAGCCGGCGAAGCCGCGGCGTGCCCGCGCGACGCCTTGAAGTAATGATCAGAGAAGCGGCGCTGTTATTGAACGCGCTGATATGAAACGTAAATCCATCCTCGAAGTCATCGTCGTCTTTGCGCTGACCTCCGTGATCGGCTGGTTCACCGGCGCGGCGTTTCAGCAGTGGGGGCTGAGTTTTGAGGCGCAGCGCTGGATCGGCGGCGCGATCTTCATCGCGGTGTCGCTATTCATCATGGCGTTGACGCATCATCCCTGGCGCGAGTACGGCCTGACGCTGCAGGATTGGCGCTTGAGTTTCGACATCGGGATGACAGGTTACGTGGCACGCTTTATCCCTGTCGGCGCGGTATTTCTGCTGATTCTGCTCGGCGAGAGTTACCGTTCGTGGGCGGGCAGCGCGATCATTTTTGTGGCGGAGGTCGCCGGCATCGGGTTGTTGCTGACGATACTCAACCGGCAGGCTGTGACAGATCCGTCGGGCCAGCTGCGCCGATCGGGGGCGCGCAAAAACATGATGCTGCTCGGCGGCCTGCTGCTGCTCCCGATCGTGCTCGGCGTCGTTCTCAATCGATCGCCCCTCAGCGTGATCTCGACCGTGTGCTGGCAATTGATCATCTCCGGCTTTGGGGAAGAGATTCGCTATCGGGGCTACTATCAATCGCGCGTGAATCAGGAATTTGGCCGACCCTATCAAGTTGCGGGCATTCGCTTCGGGCCGGGGCTGATCGTCGCGTCGCTGTTGTTTGGCCTGGTGCACGCCACGCAGACGTTCAATCCGCTGCTCGGCCAATATGAGTTCGCGTGGCCGTGGGCGCTGTTCACGCTGGCGGGCGGCGTCTTCTTTGGTCTGCTGCGCGAGAAGACCGGCGATGTGGTGGCGTGCACCGTCGCGCATGGCGGGCTGGACGCGGTGGGCGAGGGACTGGCGATCGTGATGGGGCTGACATTGTGATCTGGCTTTCTGCATTGCGCTTTCTTCGATGTTCGAACCGTTCACGACACAATTCATACGGTTCATGCTTGCTATCAGGTGTATACTGAAATCGCGTTGCCTCGTCCATACAATCAATTCGATTCTCAGGCAATCGACGCATAAGGAGGTGCCCGCCCACTCGACATCGCGGCAGCCGGTTCCGGCCAGCCCGGACACACTTGACCGGAACTGTTGTCTGGCAGTTGTCAAGGAGCCAACAGATGAAGTCGCACACACGCTTTGCCGTCGTGACCCTGTGCGGTCTAGTCGCCGTTATTGTTGTCCTGCTCCTGCTGGCGACGCCGATCACTGTCGGCGCGCCGATCAAAGATGTTCCCGGTTACATTCCTGAGCGCGAAGCGCCTGCCGCTTTGCCCCCCGTCATCTTCCTGCATGATCCGGCCTGGCCGTCCTACGCCCAGACTGAGATCAACGTTTACCCCGAACCGCCCATCGCCGGGCAACCCACCGACATTTGCGTCTGGGTTGTCAACACCAGCGCTGTGTCGCAGACTGTCGCCGTCGATCTGGCCTTCGCCAACTTCGGCATTGGATTGCCCTTTACGCCCATCGGCAGCCGGACGATTACCCTGCCGCCGCTGGCGCACGCCAGAGTCTGCCTGACCTGGATTCCGCCAGAAGTGGGCCACTGGTGCCTGCAAGCCGTGCTGCATCAGCCCAACTTCCCCGATCAGATCAGCCAGCGCAACATCGACATCTGGGAGAAGCTGCTGCCCGGGGTCCCGGCCATCACCGAATTCCTGGTGATGAACCCGCTGACAGAACCGTGGCCCATTCACCTTGAACTGAAGCCTAATCCTAACCGACCGGACTGGGAGATGAGCCTGTTCCCGCTGGATCTTGGCCCCTTGCCGCCGGGCCAGCCGCTGCTGGCGACCCTGGTGGTGACGCCGCCCC
Source organism: Thermoflexales bacterium (assembly GCA_030834835.1). Taxonomy (GTDB): domain Bacteria; phylum Chloroflexota; class Anaerolineae; order Fen-1058; family Fen-1058; genus JAGOBP01. Next base: position 3,784 of record JAUQXD010000213.1, read on the forward strand.
TCGGCGCGAAGCTGGGCACGCGCGATGTGATCGCCGACGTTGAAGCGATCGCTCTGACCGGCCAGGGGCCGCAGCTCATCGGCGGCTTCCGCAAACTGGATTGGCCGCCGGTGCCGCTGCATCGGTTGAAGGATCCGCCTTACGCGGAAAGCGAGATCACGATCGAGCCGTATCCGCCGCTGGCCGGGGAGCCGACACACATCTGTGTGGAGCTGCGCAACATCACCGACGAACCGCAGCCGGTGAACGTCAACTTTGAAGTCTCACAGCGGCTGGGCATCGGGCTGCCGTTCCTTCCGATCGACGAGCAGCCGATCGTGATTCCGCCGCACGGCATCGTCAGGGTCTGCACCGTCTGGATTCCGCCGCAGGCCGGCCAGTTCTGCGTCCAGATTATCCTGCACGATCCGCGGGACATCTATGTGGATCAGCACAGCCAGCGCAACCTGGACGTGAATGAAGTGCTGCTGCCGGGCGTGCCCACGCCCTTTGTGTTCCCGGTGCGGAATCCCAACCCGTACTCCACCGTCATCACGCTGTCGGCGATGCGTGTCGATTCGTTCTTCGACGTGTTCTTTGATGTGCTGACCTTCCCGCTGGGGCCTGGTCAAACACGCCTGGTGACGGCCACCATCACCCGCGAACCTGGCGTCGTGCCGGAGGCCGGGACCCTCATCGCCGACATCGAGGCGATGTTCGTCGACGAACAACAGCAAATCAGATTGCTCGGCGGCATTCGCAAAGAATTCCATCCGCCGATTCCGATCCATCACCCGGGCGACCCGCCGTACGCCGAGCGTGAGATCACGATCGAGCCGTATCCGCCGCGCGCGGGTGAGCCGACCGAGATTTGTGTGGAGCTGCGCAACCCGACGAACGTGCCCCACACGATCCAGGTTCAGTTTGCCGTCGCCAACTTCGGCATCGGTCTGCCCTTCACGCCTATTCAAACGCTATCGGTCACGCTGCCGCCGCACAGCATCGTGAAGAAGTGTGTGATGTGGGTGCCGCCCTTTGCCGGGCACTTCTGCGTGCAGGTCAGCCTGCTGCATCCGCAGTATCCTGGCCTGATCGTGCGCAGCCAGCGCAACCTGGACGTGGGCGAAGTGTTTGAGCCGGGTCAGTGGACGCAGCCGTTCGTCTTTCCAGTAGGCAACCCCTACGATCAACCGACCGCTATCGAAGTCGTGCCTATCCCGCACCTGCCCGACTGGCAGATCAGTCTGACGCCGACGCTGCTGCTGAATATGCAGCCACACGAGGTGCGCCCCGTGACGTTGATGGTGCGCACGCCGATCGGTGTTCCGTTCCCTGAAGACGAAGCGCCGATCGTGGATGTGGAGGCCCACGGGCGTGGCGAATTGATCGGCGGGTTCCGCAAGATTTATCGGCCGCCGATCCCCATCCACCCGAGCGGCGATCCGATCTATGCCGAATCCGAGATTCACATCAATCCCTATCCACCGCGCGCGGGCCAGCCCACCGAAATCTGCGCGGAGGTGCGCAACCCGACCGATGTGACGCGGACCGTCACGGTGACGTTTAGCGTGGCGAACTTTGGCATCGGGCTGCCGTTCCATCCGATCAACACGCGCGTGGTCACACTGCCGCCGCACAGCACGCAAATGGTGTGCGTGATGTGGGTGCCGCCGTTTGCCGGCCACTTCTGCGCACAGATCACGATTGCGCTGCCAGGCCACGAGCCGATCTGGAGCCAGCGCAACATGGATGTGGGTGAAATCTTCATCCCCGGCCAACCCTCGACGCTGGTCTTCCCGGTAGGCAATCCCACTACGCGCCCGGCGACTGTGACGCTGGGCTTGGTGCCGCACGTCGAAGGGTGGGTCATCGAACTCTCGCAGGACGTGCTGCCCAACCTCGCACCGAATGCGGTGCGCCCGGTGACGTTGACCGTGACGCCGCCGCTGAATCAGCCGTTCCCGGAGCCGGATGCGCCCGTGGTGGATGTGGAAGCCTACATCGGGCGTGATCTGATCGGCGGGTTCCGCAAGCTGTTCCATCCGCCGATCCCCGTCCATCCGCCGCGCGATCCCGCCTATGCCGAATCGGAGATCTTCATCGATCCGTATCCGGTGTGGCCGGGTCAGCCCACCACGATCGGGGCGCTGGTCTTCAACCCGACCGACTTTTCGCAGCAAGTGACGGTGACGTTTGGCGTGGCGCACTTTGGCATCGGGCTGCCGTTCACCACGACCAACATCATGACGCCGACGATGGTGGTGACGGTGCCGCCGCACGGCCTGGCGCGCGTCAAGACGATCTGGATCGCGCAGTATCAGGGCCATGCCTGTGTGCAGATCAAGATCCAATCGGCGGGCCACGAACCGATCTACAGCCAGCGCAACATCGACGTGGGCGAGCCGCTGCGGCCCGATCGGCCGCACGCACGCCTGATCGAAGTGCGCAATCCGACGAACGAAGTGGTGACGATCACGATGGCGTTGATCAATCACCGTCCCGATTGGCTGGTGACGCTCTCGCCGGCGCTGTTGACGAATGTTGCACCGGGCGAGGTGCGTCCGGTCACGCTGACGGTGAAGCCGCCTTCATGGGACGGGTTGGCCGATGAACAACCCATCGCCGATGTGGAAGCCTACATCAACGGGCAGTTGATCGGCGGCATCCGCAAGATTGCCAAGCCGCCCGTGCCGCTGCACAAGCCGCAAGATCCGACCTATGCCGAAAGCGAGATCAACGTGCATCCCCTCCCGCTGGTGGCGGGCCGGCCGGCCACTATCACCACCGATGTGATGAACACGAGCGAAGTGACGCAGACGATCCGCGTGGAGTTCAGGGTGGCGAGCTATGGCTTTGGCATCCCGTTCACCAACACCAACATCGTGCCGACCTATCGCGTGATCACGCTGGGGCCGGGCCTCAGTCAAACGGTTTGGGCGGTGTGGACGCCGCCGCTGCCGGGCAGCTGGTGCATCCAGATTACCCTGATCAATCCGGTTAACCCGTATCCAGAGCAAACCAGCCGGCGCAACGTGCACGTGGAGCGGCGAGACTGGCAGCCGTGCTTGCCGTTCAACAAAGACTTCTGGCTGCAGAACTCGACGCCGCTGACGGTGACCGTGTCGATCGGCGCGAACGCGATCAATCTGCCGGCCGGTTGGACTTACAGCACCAACATCACGCAGACGGTGCTGGGACCTAATCAGGGCATCACGGTAACGTTGACGATCACGCCGCCATGCGGACTGACTTCGCAAGCGTGGCTGACACCGCAAGGCACGCTGGATACCGGCGGCGCCAGCGGTCCCGCGACGATCGATGTGGAAGGCTACGTGGACGGCGAGTTGATCGGCGGCATCGAAGTGCAACTCGAAGCCGCGCCGCCTGAGTGGTTGATCTATTTGCCGATCGTGAGGAAGTAACAGCACCCCGACCCTCCCGCCGTCCCGTGAAAGGCAGCGGGACAACGGAAGGGAGACTGTAC
>JAUQXD010000214.1 GCA_030834835.1 Thermoflexales bacterium
CGCAGATTCGCAGGCCAATGCCGCGAAGTATATGTCCCAGGCGTGGATTTATCAGCACGGCTATCCCGGCCCGTTTCCGCAAGTTGGATCGCAAGTGGCCATTCTCGATGGTGCCAGCGTGGCCTTTGCAGCCGGGGCGATGGACACGGCGGGCTATCGGCCCGGCGATGTGATCGCCGCCATCGTCTACGACGGCTACGTGTGGACGCGCCCGGACTTCTCGATCGTGTTGACGCCGCAATCAGGTAACGGGGTTAGCACCGGTTATCCCATCGATGCCGGCAGTGCGGTGGCTTACACCCTGAACATCGCCAAAGCCGGTCCGGCCAGCGCGGCCTGGTTCACGCCGCTTGATTTCGACGTGAGCTTCGACTTCACCAACGATCCGCTGCCCGACGATACCCACATCGCCTTGAACGGCGTGGAACTCATTGGCCCCAATTACGCCACGACGATCAACAATGTCACAGCGACCGGCTGGAACGGCACGCTGTCCATCTGGAGCACGCAGGCGGTGACGCAGGTCAATTATCTCAGCGGCATCAATGTCATTGCCGAATCCGGCCTGGGTTTAAGTCACGGCGCATCCAGCAACTACGGCTTTGGGGCGGACACCATCTTCATGGATTACACCGCGCGTTCAAACAGCGGCAAGTTGATTATGCGCCAAGGCGACAGCTACGCCGTCAACCTTATCGCGCTGGGCATCGGCGCGAGCTTTCCCGGTGGCGGCTGTTCCAACGTTCCCGTGCAGGGCAGTGTCTTGCTGGGCGGTGTGCCGCAGGTGTGGGGTTCGTTCTTCACTACGCCGTCGGCAACCAGTGTTGACATCAAACAAAACACCGATAAAGCCGTCAACCTGGGCTTGAGCGTCAACAGCAGTGCCTTCGTCAATGACGGCTACACGCTGCGCCTGACCGTCGGGCCGAAGACGTGCAGCGGGACACCGCTGCCGATCCATATTGTTGACGTGCCCTTCGAGATCAAATTGCCCGCACCCACGTCCACGCCCGATAAATTCGTCGTCATTCAGGGCTATGCTAATTTCCGGATCAGCCGCGTGGACGCCAACGATGTGTGGGGCTATGCCATCAGCCAGATCTTCGAGCGATACGAAGACCTGACGGCAGGGCTGCGGCCGCGACTGGTGCCGTGGTAAATCGATCGGGTTAATCATCATTCACATCATTCAGGAAGGCACTCATGAAACTCCGACGAGGTTGGATCTTCTATTTAGCTGGATTGTTGCTGGCGATTGCGGCCGGCGTACTGGCGGTGTTAGCCCTGCGTCAGGCCGTACCCGCGCCCGAACCGACCCGCCCTCCCACCCGATCGGTGATTGTAGCGAAACAACCGATTGCGGCGCGGCAGGTCGTGTTGGTTGAGTCGCTGGAAGTGCGCGACTTTCTGATCGATGAGATTCCCAGCGGCGCAATTTTTCGCATGGAAGATGCTGCGGGCAAATTCTCGTTTCAGAGTATCGAAGCCGGGCAGCCGCTGTTGGCACAAAACCTCGCGTCGTTATCCACCGGCGGCACATCCGGCATCACGACCACCGCTCGATTAGCGGCGCTGCTGCCCGCCGACAAGATCGGTGTGGCGCTGCCCGCGAATGATCTGCTCAGCAAATCGGGCGATGTAGACACCGGCGATCGCATCGACATCATGGCCTCGCTCATCGTCGTCGGTGGCGAAGAAGGCAAAGGCGGACAAGTCACGCTGTTGACCCTGCAAGATATTCCCGTCGTTAAGACGCTGGAAGAAGCCGTGCAGCAGCAGGCCAACAGCAATCAGCCGCCACCACGCGGCAAGATCACAGGCCTGATCGTGGCCGTCGATCCGCAAGATGCCGTGACGCTTAAGTACTTTGTCGATTCAGGCGCCAATGTCAGCATTGGCGTGCGGCCGCCCAAACTCACGTCGATCTTCCAGGTCATTCCGGTGACGCTGAATTATCTGGCCGACAAATTCGGTATCACGGTGCCGGAGCCGCTGCCTTAAAACTAATCTGGGTTGTATTAGAAGTTCAATCGGGAGGGTTGAATGCCGGAACATCAATTGATTAACGTTTTAGTGGCCGTGACCCGCGAGCAAGTCTCAGAATGGTTAATCTCG
>JAUQXD010000215.1 GCA_030834835.1 Thermoflexales bacterium
TACGGATTACGTAGTACGCATGACGTTTCACCCTGGAGGCTATCATGGACGAACTGTTGCAAACGGACGTGCTCATCATCGGCTGCGGAGTGGCGGGTGCAGTGGCGGCTTTGCAGTTGGCCGAGGCAGGCGTGGCGGTCACGGTCGTGACGCGCGCCACCGAACCCACCGAGACCAATACGTATTACGCGCAGGGCGGCATCATCTATCGCGGCAAAGATGATTCACCTGAACTGCTGGCGCAGGATGTGTTGCGCGCAGGCGCGGGCCACTCTAATCCCAAAACGGTGCGGATTCTGGCCGAAGAAGGCCCGGACCTGGTCAAGTCTTTGTTGATTGATAAGTACGGCGTGCAATTCGATCACAACCGCCGCGACCCCGAAGAGGAATTGTCGCTGGCGCGCGAGGGCGGCCACAGCGTGCCCCGCATCGTGCACGCCGTTGATGCCACTGGCAAAGCGATCGAAGTCGCGCTGATGCAGCGGCTCAAGGCCACCGCCAACGTCCAACTGCTTACCGGCTTCACCGCGATCGATCTGCTGACGCCGTCGCACCACTCGCTCAATCGGCTGGCCGTGTACGATCGGCAGTCGTGCGTGGGCGCGTACTTGCTCAATCAGGCCGATGGCAAAGTGATTCGTGTATTGGCGAAGCACACGATTCTGGCGACGGGCGGCCTGGGGCAGATCTTCTTGCACAACACCAACCCGATCGGCGCACGCGGCGACGGGATCGCGATGGCCTATCGGGCGGGCGCGCGCACGATCAACATGGAGTTCGTGCAGTTTCATCCGACGACGTTTTATCATTCGCAGGCGCCGCGCATGTTAATCAGCGAGGCGGTGCGCGGCGATGGCGCGCGGCTGGTCCATGCCAACGGCGAGCCGTTCATGCAGAACTACGACGCGCAGTGGAAGGACCTTGCCCCGCGCGACGTGGTCTCGCGCAGCATCTATCACGAGATGCTGGCACGTGATGTGCCCAACGTCTATCTCGACCTGCGCTCGTATATCAGCGAGGTCCGCATCCGCGAGCACTTCCCCAACATCTATCAAAATTGCCTGCAATACGGCGTGGACATCACCAAAGATTTAGTCCCGGTCGTGCCGGGCGCGCATTATTCGTGCGGCGGCATCTGGGTGGACGAGTGGGGCGAGAGTACGATCGAGCATTTATACGCGATCGGCGAAGTGGCCTGCACCGGCGTGCACGGTGCGAATCGGTTGGCGAGCACGTCGCTGCTGGAAGGGTTGGTGTGGGGCAATCGCGTGGCTGATCACATCGTTCGTCAGCAGATGGATCGCTCTGCCCCTGAAGCAAATGTGATTCCCGCGTGGCAGGAGACGAGCACCGCTACGCCCGATCCCGCACTAATCTGGCAGGACATGAGCGTGATCAAACACATGATGTGGAACTATGTGGGCCTGGTGCGCACGACGCGCCGCTTGCAGCGCGCGCTGCGCGAACTGCGCCAGTTGGAAACTGAGATCGAGAGTTTTTATCGAGCGACGGCGCTGACCGACGGCTTGATCGGCCTGCGCAATGCGGTGCGCACCGGCGTCATCGTGGCGGCGGCGGCGTGGGAGAACAAGCAGAGCATGGGGTGTCATTATCGGGAATAGGGAGCGGGGATCAGTAATCGGTAACTGGTGATCAGTGAGTGGTAATCAGTTGACGACAGCACCTATCACGCACCGCGCACCACGCAACACGTTTATGAATTATGCATTGTGAATTGTGCATTGCTTTCTATGGACAGCCGATCTTTCAACTATCAATCCGCCTTAAACGACTTCCATGAGGCGCGGCAGCAGGCGCTGCTGCAGGAGATCGTCGCGCGGCTGCGCGGCAAGTCGACGCAGCTGCTGTCGTATGAGGAAGTGGCGCAGAAGTTGCGCCTGGGCAGCCGCGCCGAACGTGGCGTACAGACGATCCCCATCGAAGCGATCGTGGGCAGCGTGGGCCGCTACACCGATTTTACCCGCACCTTTCTGCCGCGCCGCGGCAACGATCAACAGCGCTGGGCGGGCGTGAAGGCGGCGCTGATCGATGACGCTGGGCCGGGCCTGCCGCCCATCGACGTATACAAGGTGGGCGAGGTCTACTTTGTGCTTGACGGCAATCATCGCGTGTCGATTGCGCGGCAGGCAGGGCTGACCCACATTGACGCGCGCGTGATCGAAGTACAGTCACCCGTGCCGCTGACGCTGGATGTGCAACCGGATGATCTGATCATTAAGGCCGAGTACGCGGCGTTTCTGACCGACACGCGATTGAATGATCTGCGCCCACAGGCCGACCTGAGCGTGACCGCCCCCGGCCAGTACGAGAAGTTGAAGGAACACATCGCCGTCCACCGCTATATCGAATGCGAAGACCAGCGGTGCGAAGTCTCAGAGCAGGCTGCGGTGGATGACTGGTACGATAACGTCTACGCACCAATCGTGACGGCGATTCGCGAACGGGGTGCGCTGCGCTGGTTCCCCCATCGCACAGAAACCGACTTGTATTTGTGGGTATTTGATCATCGGTACGCGCTGGAACAGGAGTTGGGGTGGGCCGTCAGCCCGGAAGCGGCCGTGACTGATCTGACTGTGAAAGAGAATGCGCGTGCCAATTCCGAAGAGGTTGCACCGGGCAGCTGGCGTCGGGCTAGGTTGATCGATCGATATACCGAGCGGCTCTTCAAAGATATTTTGGTGCCGCTCAACGGTACCGAAGAAAGTTGGGTTGCGCTCGATCAGGCCATCGACATCGCGGGGCGCGAAGGCGCGCCGGGTTCCGGCGGACAGATCCACGGCCTTCATCTGGTGGCGAACGACGCGGCTAAACTGCGGCCAGAAGCGCAGGCGGTGCGGACGAAGTTTGAGGCACGCTGTGCCGCCGTCGGGATGACGGGTAATCTGGTGATGGAAACCGGCGACGTGACACGCAAGATCATCGAACGCGCCCTGTTGACCGATCTGGTAGTGCTGAACGTGGCGCATCCGCCCGGCGCGGGACTGACCAGCCTGGGTCACGGCTTGCGAAACATTATCTGGCGCTGCGCGCGACCAATTCTAGCCGTGCCCGGTCGGGTGACGCAATTCGATCGGGCGGTGTTGGCTTACGACGGCAGCCCCAAATCGAAAGAGGCGTTGTTTGTGGCCGCGTATCTGGCCGAGATTTATCGCACGCGGTTGACGGTGTTCAGTGTCAATGACGGCCATCGCGTGCCGGCCAATGTGCACGACTATGCCCGCGCGTATCTGGAGATGCACGAGATCGATGCGGACTACGTGATGTCCAACGGCCCGATCGGGGTGTTGAACGATCTGGTGCGTGACCGCCCGATCGATCTGGTCTTGATGGGCGGCTACGGCGTATCAGCGTTGGAAGAGATCGTCGTGGGCAGTGCGGTGAATATGCTGCTGCGCGAGGCGATGTGCCCGTTGTTAATCTGTCGCTGAATCAGCGAATAGCGAATCAGCGATATAGCGAGTCGACGAATCAACACTGCCCGGTCGTCATGCCCGAATGCTGTTATCGGGCATCCAGGCTGACCATTGGCAAAAGCGGCACAGTCGGCCGGGTCATAACCGATCTATGCGCCAAAGACTAAAGAAGGCCCGTTGGCTTCGATGGATACTCATATTAAGTCTGCTTCTGATCCTCTGGCTGATCGGGCTGACTATCGAGATCGTTGGTTATTCATCAGTAAGTGATAGCCTGCCCGCAGATGCAGCGATCGTACTCGGTGCGGCGGCCTGGGATGGACAACCGTCACCTGTATTTGAAGAACGCATCAAGCATGCGATTGATCTCTACAAGGCTGGAGATGTAAGGAGGATCATCTTTACAGGCGGCGTTGGAGATGGGGAACAGGTCGCTGAGTCAATCGCCGCCAGCGCTTTCGCTCTCCAACACGGTGTTGCCGAACAAGATGTCTTCTGCGAGACGACATCCCATTTCACTCACGAAAATCTCCGCGGCGCGAAGGCGATCATTCAGCAACAACACCTGGGGCGAGTCTTAATCGTGAGCGATCCCCTGCACATGCGACGAGCGATGACCATGGCGCGGGATCTGGGCCTTGACGCATACTCGTCACCAACGCCGACATCAAGATACGTGAGCCTACAAAGCAAGGCGGACTTCATGTGGGGCGAAATGCGTTACTATGCCACCTACCTTGTGCACAGACCGTTCATGGACACATCGCCAGACTTCAACGCCATTCAGTCATGCCAGTAACCATCCCACGCAAAACTCATCGCCGGGGCGCATCGCCACAAGGCAACCGGATCGTCACCGCCTCTGCACGAACCGCTCGACCAATTTACCAATCTACCAATTTACCGATTACCCAATCCCCAACTCCCGTTTGACTACTCCCCCCCTTCTCCGCTACAATGAGCGTGCGACGGAGGCCATCATGGAACGAAAACCACGCGTTGAAACCGGCATCGCCGGGCTGGACAAAATGTTGTCGGGCGGCTTCATCCCTGGCTCGGCCAATCTATTGCGCGGCGCGCCCGGCACCGGCAAAACGCTCTTATCATTGCAATTCCTGGTACACGGCGCGGCCGTCGGCGAACCCGGTCTGCTCATCTCCTTCGAAGAATTTCCACAATCGCTGCAACTCGATGCGCTGTCATTAGGCTGGGATTTGCGCACCCTGCAAGATCAGGGCTGGCTGCATCTCTACTTCACCTCGCCGCAGGTGCTGCTCAAAAGTCTGGAAACACCGGACAGCCCACTGGCTGAACTCTTCATCCAGAAAGGTATCAAGCGCGTCGTCGTAGACAGTGTCACGCACTTCACACGCCTCACCAACGATCAGCAGGAACTGCGCAGCATCTATCATAAGCTCGTCAACGCCTTCAAGCGCGAAGGGGCCACTTCCGTGCTGCTGGCCGAAGAGGGCCGCATGGAAGCGCAGCGCACCGAGCGCGGCCACCTGTCCTTCGTGGTGGACACCATCATCATCCTGCGCTACGTCGAAATCGAAAGCGCCATTCAACGCGCCATCGCCGTCATGAAAATGCGGGGCAGCGATCACGTCAAAGACATCCGGCGCTATGAAATCCACAAAGGCGGCATCGTCGTTACCAGCACCTTCGAAGGCCGCGAAAGCATCCTCAGCGGCATCTCGCATCGCGTGAGTCGGTAGGGGGCGCGGTGACCGCGCCCCTGCACTACTATGGGCACCCTGTACATCGTCCCCACCCCGATCGGCCATCTGGACGATCTCACGCTGCGCGCGCTGAAAGTGCTGCGCGACGTGCAGCTCATCGCCGCCGAAGACACGCGCCGCGCCGCGATCCTGCTCTCGCATTTCGATCTGCATACGCCCGTCACCTCCTACTTCGAGCACAACAAACTCAGCAAACTCGATCGCATCCTTGCGGCGTTGGAGACCGGCGATGTAGCGTTGATTTCCGATGCGGGCACGCCGGGCCTGTCCGATCCGGGCTACGAATTGATCCGCGCCGCGATCGATCACGGCTACCCGATCGTTCCCCTGCCCGGCCCCACGGCCGCCATCACCGCGCTGGTCGCCTCCGGTCTGCCGACGGATACCTTCACCTTCATCGGTTTTTTGCCGCGCAAAACGGGCGAACGCCAACGCGCCCTTGAGGCTGTCAAAGACGAACGACGCACGTTGATCTTCTACGAGGCCCCGCATCGCTTGATCGACACGCTCACTGATCTGCGATCGATCTGCGGCGACCGCTCGATCTGCGTAGCGCGTGAACTGACCAAAATCTATGAAGAACTGTGGCGCGGATCGATCAGCGCCGCGCTCGATCACTTCAGCGGTGAAGTGCTGGGCGAGATCGTGCTGGTCGTCGCGGGCGCGCCCGAAAGCGAACGCTGGACGGAAGATCGCGTGCGCGCCGCCCTGCAGACCGAACTCGACGGCGGCGCATCGGCCAATGCCGCCGCCAAAGCCGTTGCCGCCCAGGCGGGCTGGACCAAACGCGAAGCGTATGAGTTAATGCACAGTTCATAATGCACAATTCACAATGCCCGATGATCAAAATTCGCGTCGTACCGGGCGAACTGTGCATTGCGCATTGTTAATTGAGAATTGCCATGATCTCTCCGTCTGTCATGGCGCTGCATCCTGTAAAAAGTACGAGCCTCGCAAGGAGGCTCGTCGTGTCTTATTCGGTCCTGTCTTCGCCGCTGTCTTCGTCGGCCAGGTCGCTCATGTCCAGGCCGCTGATCAAATCCTGGAAAGCGCTGGGCACATCGGTCTTGGGCTTGCGGCGGCGGCGCTTGCGGCTGGAGGCGCTGGTCTCGCGCAGCAACGTAATCATGCGGCCCTGCCACCACGCGCGCAGCACCATCCGCCCGTGATCGCCCAGAATATCCATCAACTCCAGCAGCCACTGCGCCGTGTTGATCGACATCTCGCGGAACAGCGCGCCCCAATCGTTCATGTCGGCCGGCACTTCGCCCAGCATCTCTTCCAGCGTTTGCTGCAACTGCTCGATCAGCCCGGCTTCCAGATGCGGCAGGTCGGTCAGCATCGCCAGCAGGTCCTGCACGTGATCCATCGGGTCGGTCAGCCAGCACAGCGGAATACCCACCCGCGCGATGGCGCCTTCCAGCGGCTCGAAGTCGTCCATCACCTCGATCAGTTCGTCGACGTCAACCCCGGCATCGAACAGCACGAAGGCGATCGACATGCCGTCTTCCAGGCTCATCGGCTCGGAATGCTGATAACCGATCCAGTGATCGTTCAACATCACCAGTTCGCGAAACTTCTCACCCCAGAACGACAGATGCTCATACGGCACCAGACCCGGCGCACCCTCGGCGTCTTCTGCAAAGCGCTCGTTCCACTGCTCATACCAGGCATCCCAGCCATTTCTTAATTTAGCCATGTCGCTCCTTTGCGCCCGGCCCCGTTACGGCGTCTGAGTGGTGCTTGCCGGCAGACTAAAATCGCTGCCCAGAATCACCTTGATGTCAAACCCGCTCGTGAGCGCCGTCGACGTGACCACCGTCGTCAGCGGCAGCCCCAGCGTTTGAGCGAGTTGTGCGGCCGTCGTCATGTTCGTTGTGTAATTGATGATGCGCGATTCGGCATAGTCAAACCGATCGGCCGACGTGAACTCGACGACCGTATACCCCAGCGCCGTGAGCTGTTGCGCCGTCTGCGCGGCCAGGCCATTCGTCAACGTGCCGTTTTCAACTCTGATCCGCGCCGTTTCAGTCGTGTCCGTGCTGATCGTGCTGACCGGCCCGACGTTGAAGAAGCGTTCGCGCAATTCACGAATCTTGTCGCGCAGCGGCACCAGCACGGCCTGCGGCGGATCGGTCGGGGCCATATAGCCGACCGTCATGTTTTCATCGATCACGGCCTGCCGGATAGCCTTCGGCTCGATCTGCGTGGCGAGTTTCGCCAGTTGAATCAACTGATCGAGCGAGAGGTTGGTCTGCACCGATTCTTTCAGCGTGTCCAGCAGCGGCCCGGCCTGTGTCACCAGTGTGGGCAGCATATTGGCCGACGCCACTTTGTCGCGCACCGCCAGCAGCACCTGCTGCTGACGCCGCGCCCGATCGAAATCGCCCAGCCCGGTGTGGCGCGTGCGCGCGAATTTCAGCGCCAACCGGCCATTCATGAGCTGGCAACCCGCGTCGATGTGCAGCGGTTCGAAGCCGTAACCCGAATCGGGATACTCAGGATCGTCGATGGTCTCTTCGACGCAAATCTCCACGCCGCCGATTTGATCAATCAACTTCTCAAAGCCCGAGAAATTCAGCCGCGCGTAATACTGCGTGGTGATGCCCAGGTTGTACTGCACCGTCGCCATCGCCAGCGCCGGGCCGCCGCCCGGATAGTTCTGCAAGTCGCCGATGAAGTGCGCGGTATTGATCTTGCTCTCAGTATCAAAGCCCGGAATCGCCACCCACAGATCGCGCGGAAT
>JAUQXD010000216.1 GCA_030834835.1 Thermoflexales bacterium
CAAGTCGATCTTTGGGATGCTGTTTCGGCGCAATCCCGTTGGCCGCATCTTCCGCTTCCTGGATGAAACCTCATCGGTCGCGGACACGGCGTTGATCATCGCCAATATGCCGCCGCGCCCGTTCTTGCAAGCGTTGTACGAATATAGTGTCGGTGAAGTCCGAAGCGCGCTGAACAACATCGCCATCAAGATCAAAGCCAGCCATCGCCAACTTATGGCGTGGCGGCGTGAGAATAGTTAGGAGTCAAGCATGTCTGCGAAGTCAACCGCTCTCGTCATTGGCGCCGGCATCGGCGGCATCGCCACCGCGGCGCGTTTAGCCCGCGCCGGCTACAGCGTTACCGTGCTGGAGAAGAACGCCCGGCCCGGCGGCCGCTGCGATCAACTCGTGCGTGACGGTCATCGTTTCGACATCGGGCCGACGTTGTTCCTGATGCCGGAGGTGTTTGCCGAAACGTATGCCGATCTGGGCGAGCGAATGGAAGATCATCTCGATCTGCGCCGCATCGATCCGACGTACCGCATTCGCTTCGACGACGGCGTGACGCTGTCGCTGACCAACGATCTGAAGGCAATGCAGGATCAACTGGAAGCGATCGAGCCGGGCAGCTTCGGCGGTTTGCTGCGCTACCTGGTTGAGGGCGAGACCAACTATCACGAGTCGTTAAAGCATTTTGTGGGCCGCAATTTCCGCAACATCTTCGAGTATTTCAGCCCGGCAAATCTGCCATTGTTGTTCAAACTCAAAGCGTTGCGCAAGCACTATGCCAACGTCGGCCACTACTTCGACGATCCGCATTTGAAGGCCGCGTTCACGTTCCAGAACATGTATCTGGGCGTCAGTCCCTTCGATGCGCTGGCGACGTATTCATTGCTGCAATACACCGAACTGTGCGACGGCGTGTGGTTCCCGATGGGCGGCCTGTATCGCGTGATCGAGAGTCTGGTCGCTATTGCCGAAAAACAGGGCGTGCGCTTCGTCTACAACACGCCTGTGTCGCGCATCAACGTGAATGGCCGCCGCGCGACGGGCGTCACACTGACCGATGGCTCAATGCTCGAAGCCGACGTGATCGTCGCCAATGCCGATCTGCCGTATGCCTATCAAGACCTGCTGCCGGATCGCGCCGAGGCCGATCGGTTGGCGCGGCTCAAATACACGTGCTCGGCCATCATGTTTTACTGGGGCGTCGATCGCGTCTACGAGCAGCTGGGGCATCACAACATTTTTCTGGCCGGCGATTATCGCGCCAGTTTCGATCGCATCTTCAACGCCCACACGCTGCCCGATCAACCCAGCTTCTACGTCCATGCCCCGGCCCGCACCGATCCGGCCGCTGCGCCCGCCGGGCAAGACACGCTCTTCGTGTTGGTGCCCAGCGGCCATCTTGATGAGGCCTCGGCGCAGGACTGGGACGCGCTGGCTGCGCGGGCGCGATCGGGCGTGCTGGATCGCTTGGGGCAGATCGGTGTGAGCGATCTCGATCAGCACCTCAAGTTCGAGGTACGCTATACGCCGCGCGATTGGGGCAGCCTGTACAATCTGGCGAAGGGCGCGGCCTTTGGCCTGAGCCACAACTTTATGCAGGTGGGCTACTTGCGCCCGCAGAACCGGCATGCGCGCTATCGCAACCTGTACTTCGTGGGATCGAGCACGCATCCGGGCAGCGGCCTGCCGATGGCGCTGTTGTCGGCGCGGCTGACGACGGAGCGAGTGTTGCAGGGCGGTTAGCGCGGCAGAGCGATGGCGCTGACGCCCGTCAGCTACGCCGCGGTCGCGATGTGTTGCGCAGCTGGCCGAGTGAGCGCCACCGGCTGTGTTTCATCGGCGGCATGTGTGGGCCGCATCAACCACACCGCAATCAGACCGATAAACAGGTGCGTGCTGAGCTGTGGTGTGTAATTGCGAGCCGCCAACAGGAGCAGCGCCCGGCCGATTGAGTCCCGCCGCCCGAACGAGCCGATCACCAGCGTGCCAGACAGCCACAGGCTGATCGCACACAGCGGCCACGGCAGGTACAACGTCAGGTCCATCGAC
>JAUQXD010000017.1 GCA_030834835.1 Thermoflexales bacterium
ATTCAGTTGATTCAACAGCGGCTGTGCTTGTTCCATCGAAGCGGCGTTGATCTGATCGAGTAAGTTTTGATAGCGGCCAACGAGCAGTGAGTCAAAATTGTTGGCCGCCGGCACACTATCGATCATGGCCGCATTGGGCAGCAGCGTCTCGCGGAACTTCAGCCAATATGCCATCTCGTTCGGTCCGTAACCCGTGAATTGTTTATCGACCGCCAGATACTTGCCAAACTTCAGCGCACTCTCGTCGGCATCGAAATAGAAGATGCGCCCGATCTGCCCATCAGCCTTGATCGCTTCAGCCGCCGCGTTCGGCGCATGATACACGTCGGCGGGCAGCACCGGATTCAGCACGAAGTGTGCGCTGATCAAATCGAGCGCCACCACGCCGATCACAATGAGCGCCGGTTTCTGATCTCGAATTCTCAGTCTGAAAAGCCAGCCGGTAATGCTCAACAACACACCCAATCGCAGCGTGGCCGGACAGAAGGTCGCCACCCGCCCGCTCAACACGAAGCAGGCGGCGACACCCGCTACCGTCAACCCGAGGCCAAGCAAGGTCACGCGATTGGCCGCGCGCCGCGAAAGACCGTGATCGAGCCAGCGCTGCGCACCCAACGCGGCCAGCACGCACAACGCCGGAATCGTCACGACCAGCCAGCGCGCCGGCCCTTGAAACAGATCGAAGCCGGGCACGTTCTCGTACAGCCACACATAAATCGGCGTGAACCAGCCGAAGGCGAGCACCAGTGATACGAGTACGCTTAAGGTGAAGAAGGTGATCAGTGATTGGTGACTGGTAACTGGTAACTGGTCAACTGGTAACCGACCGACCGATCGACCAATTGACTGATTGACCGATCGACCGGTTGACCGATTGACCAATCGACCGATTAACCACTTAATGGCTTGACCGATTGACCAAACCGCCAACACCAGCGGCAGCAAACCGATGTACGCGGCATTCTCCCAATAATTGTCATAGCCCCAGAAATTGTTCTGCGCGGGATTGCCGAAAAAATCAGGCGAAAGCAGCGTCAGCAAACGCGGCGGCCAATACGAATGCGTCAGCACCTTGATCGATTCCAGCCCGCCCGCCCGCTGCGATTCGCGCGTCAATTCAGCCGCCGGCAGCAGTTGAATCGCGGCGAGACCCAGACCGATGATTGCCGCCAGCGCAAAACTGATCAGCGACGGGCTGACAAGGTGGCGGGGTGGCTGCGCCCCCTCCCCTGTCGATTCTTTTCTCGGCGAGGGAGGGTTGGGGGCCATGCCCCCTCCCCTGTTCGCTGCTGTTGCGAACGGGGGAGGGCCGGGGTGGGGGTTGATCGTGCGCCACACACCATAAGCACTCACCATGATCAAGCCATACACTGCTGTCTGAGCGTGTCCAGCCAATACGCCCAGGCCAATCGCCAACGCCAGCCAAAGCGTGTTGCGTATTGCGTGTTGCGTGTTGCGTGCGGTAGCTTCCCTGATCCCTGATCCCTGATCCCTGGTCACTAACTTCTCCACCCGCCACAACCACGCCGCCAGCCACGGCAGCGTCACCGTGATGCTCATAAAGCCCAGCCGCGCGATCAAGAACCCATTGAGTTGAAAGGCCAGTGCGCCGATCGTCGCCGCAAACGCCGATAGTTTCAGCGTTCGCAGGTACGCATACATGAACAATCCTGCGAGGATCACGTGCAGCAGCGCGGTGCGGTCCATCGCGAATTCGGTGGGCAAGATCAGATAGAGAAAATTTCCCGGATAAACCGCGCCCGTCTGCAAATTTGCTGCCAGCGGCGCCCCGCTGCCGACGAACGAATTCCATAGCGGCGGTTGACCCGCGCGCCACATCTCGGCCGCCAACTTCTGCCACGGATAAAATTGCAGCAGCGGCACACCCCAGTACAACACACCGCCCAACACCAGCGGCGCGAGCAGGATCACCGGCGCGGCGATCAGCGTGACGATAGGCCAATATCGAGAGGTCGCAAAACGATCCATCTTCTTCGTGCTCTTCGTGTACTTCGTG
>JAUQXD010000217.1 GCA_030834835.1 Thermoflexales bacterium
CTGTCTCCATCCACACATTGCGGAACTTGCCGCTTTTCGGGTCGCGCATGGGCGGTTCCGGCGCGCGAGTCAGCGTGACATTGCTTAAGCCCTGCTGTGCAAAATAGTCCCCGGCATTGGCCAGGACGCGCAGCCAGACTACGGCATCTTCTTCCGAGTGTTTGGCTTCCAATCGGATCTTGATCTGATCCGGCGCGGTCTGAATCGCCTGGAAGCGCAACACGCCGGGCGTCTCTTTGATCACCGACCACAGGGCCAGCGGCAAGACGGGGACACTTTGTCCCTGTGCAGAGCGGAAGCGCAGAATCTCATCGGTGCGGCCTTCCACATTGACGACTGGCAGGGTTATCCCGCACCCGCACGGCTCCGGCGAGAGACTAACGCGATCGCCCAACTCATAACGAATAATCGGCAGAACGCGGTTCGCCAGATTGGTGATCAACGTTCGATCCGACAGCTGGCCCGCCGGAATCGGCTGATGCTGCGCGTCGACGGGTTCAAAGATCACCCAGTCGGCGTTCAGATGCATGTGGCCCTGCTTGCACTCGTAACCCATCACACCGCCTTCCGAGCAGCCATAGTTGTTGCGAGGCGGCACGCCAAAGGCCTGCTGGATGCGGGCGCGATCGGCTGGTGAAAGCGGTTCGGCGGAACTGATGACAATGGCCGGATGAATGTTCAAGCGGCCTTCAAGTTGTTCCTGCGCCAATAAGCCGAGGGCGCTGGCGTAGCCGGCAAACATGGCCGGTTGCAGATCGTTGAGGCGCTTGACGATCTCGGTGATGGGCAGGGTCACGGGCACCAGTTGAATGCGTTTGGCGCGCGAGCGGTTGGATCGGCGCTGGCGTTCCAGCATGGTCACGCCCAGAAAATGCCCGTTGCCGGCAAAGACCGAGGCGCTCTTGCCGCCCAGCCTGAGCATCTGGCCGATCACGTCGCGGGTGTACCACTCCGCGCCGATGCGCAGCACGTTGACGGTGCCGATGACGGCATCCCAGCCTTCGTCTTCGAGAAAAATACCCGGCGTGCCGGTAGTGCCGGACGTCGTCCAGACCATGTACTTGCCCAGATAGGGTTTGCCCAGGTTGCCCAGGTCGGCGATGTGTTCCAGTACGCCGGCTTTTCGCACTGCCGGGTCGGTGACCACCCGATCGAAGTTCTCCATTAATTCAACCTTGGTGACGGGCGGCAGTTGCTTCACATCCGTGATGGTTTCCGGCAGGCCGCGATATTTCTCGGCGTAGAAGGCCGAATGCTGTCGGGCAAAAGCCACCAGTTCAGCCAGTCGTGCCTGTTGCCGGGCGGCCAGTAGTTCAGGCTCGCCACGGGTGATGCGCCGGGCGTCGAGGGCAATCGCAAGTGGATTAAACGAGGTCATGGATTACCTCCGTGAAAGCAGGTTGTGAA
>JAUQXD010000218.1 GCA_030834835.1 Thermoflexales bacterium
AAATGTTGATCACTTCGATCGCGCCAATGACTTTCCCTTTGACGACCAACGGCACGGCCAAGATCGAGTGCGTCACAAAACCCGATCGAGCATCCAACCCGTCGAAAAAGCGCGAATCGCTGCGCGCTTCAGGGACGCTGACTGCCCGTCCATTCTGCACCACCCAGCCGGCAATGCCAAGCCCGGCCGGCAACCGACTGCCCATTAAAGATTGCATGCCGTGCCCGACCGCTGATTCCAAAATCAACTCGCCTGCCTCTATATCCAGCAACCACAACAACACCGCTTCGATGTGAAGCACGCGCGCGATTTCGTCCATGACCGTTGCCCAGACTTCGTCGAGTTTGAGACTGGAGGATACGGCCAGCCCGACTTGATTGAGCAGTTCCAATTCATCGACGCGCGTATTCAGTTCTTCATACAGCATCGCGTTTTCAATCGCAATTGCGGCCTGCGCGGCCAGCGATTCCAGCGCGCGGCGATCTTCCTCGTCAAAAAGACCTAGTTCCATGCTTTCGACGTTAATCACGCCGATGACGCGGTCGCCGGTCTTGATCGGCACGGCCAGTTCCGATCGCGTGCGCGCATCAAACTCGATGTAGTCAGGGTGCAAGCGCGCATCGTTTAGCAAAATCGATTGACCTGACTTCACTGCCCGGCCGCTAATGCCGATATGATCCACTGTCAAGTCGATATTACCGACGCCGCCTTGCAAACCAGGGAATTGATGTGCCGGGCAGGCTGCCACGAACCGCAGTCGCTCATGCTCTACCAAGGCCAGATGACCGTAATCTGCAGGCTGGCCGAAGTGGCCGGTCAGGTTCACGGCCTGCACCGCGATATGCTGCAAAATCTCAGGCAACACCATGGTGCTGGTGATGGTCTTGCCCGCTTCATACAGGCCTTGCAGCGCCTGTTCGCGCCGCGCCGCCTCCTCGTATAACTCCGCATTATGAATGGCGATGGCCGCTTGATGCGCAAACACGGCTGCCAGATCGAACTCGAACTGTGTGAACTGGCGCGGCTGATCTTTGCTATAGATGTTCAACAGACCGATAACCTGATCGGACACCATCAAGAAAGTGCCGAGCGCCGATGCCAGATGCTCTTCTTGGATCAGTTGAATCTCTCCGAACGCGTCGATTCGCAAGTCAAGAATGAAGTGCTGATGCGCCCCGCCCAGTTCGACAATCTGTTCGTCGACGTGCTGTCGGGAAATGCTTTGCTGAAAATAGCGTTCGGTCAGTCCATATTGCGCCCGCACCTTCAGATATTCGTGATTGGCGTCCCACAACATCAAACTGGCTGCATCGGCGTTAAAGGCCCGCGCCGCACGCTCAGTGATGGTGGGCAGCAAGTCATCCAGCTTTAGCACGGCGCTTACCGCTGCCGCCGTCGCTTGAACCGCCTTAAGCGCTTCGACCTGCCGGCTTTGTCGTTTGTACAACTGTGCATTGCGAATCGCCACGGCCGCCTGATCGGCAAACAACTGTACCACCGCGATCTCATCTGACGTGAAGCGGTGAGGCGAACGGTAATTGACGAACATCACGCCGATCTTGCGCTCGCCGACGCGCAGCTGCATGCCGATCACGGCTTCGATCTGTTCGGCGTCGACAAAGCGCCCGGCCAGCAGTGGGTTACGATTAGCGTGTTCTTCCGTCAGACGATTATAGGGTAGTTCGTCTAGGTCCAAGATGCTCTGGGTCGCCGATTGCGCCGTGAGTTCCCGGGGTGCTCGTACCGAGCTGGGATCGCGTTGTTCAAAGACGTCCACCGCTGAATCACCAAACTGCCCTGTAATCTCGTCATAGGCATACACATTCACTGCATCGGCATCCAGTACTTGGCGCGTATGTCGCGCGATCGTGCCCAGTGTCTGAGCCAAATCTTCTTGGACGGTCTCGCCGGCGATGACTTGCGCGGCCTGCCGCACGCGCTCCAATTGCGCCAGCAAGCGCGCATTCTTCAGCGCCAGCGCCGCATGACTGGCGAAGTTGCGTAGCGTCGCCTCGTCTTCTTGGTTGAAAGCACGCGGGCGTAGATAATCGGCATACAAAACGCCTAGCCGTTGATCGCCCACCCGCAGAGCTACACCTTGAAAGCTGCGAATGCCCAGGCGTTTCAGCAACTCCCGCGTCGGTCGGCCCAGATTATCTAGGTCAGGCTGGGTCAAGTCTGTCACTGCCAAATAGCCTTCGCCCATGACTAGATCGGCGGTGCGGCCCGGCTTGGTCTCTTCGGTACGAATTCTTTCCTGCTCGTCCAACGGCAGGCCGATCGACACCAGCTCTTCCGACACGAAGCGATGGCGCACATCGTCGTAGGACCAGATCATCACCGCATCGGCTTGCAGCACCGGCGCAGCGCTTTCCACGATCTGTTGCAAAGCCTGGCGCGGCTCGGTCGCCCGCGACATCACTTCGATCGCCTGCCGCATCTGCTCCAGTTCTTCGATGCGGCGGGCGTTATCATACACAATCGCGGCCTGATTCGCGTACAACTGCAGCGCCTCGATTTCCGCCTCAGAGAAGTGATGCGGCTGATCATATTGCAGCCACATCACACCGATACGCTGGCCTTGCAACGTCATCGGCAGACATAGCGCCGCCAGAAT
>JAUQXD010000219.1 GCA_030834835.1 Thermoflexales bacterium
CCAATTCAACCAGCGGGTTATCTTCCAGTTTGATCTTCTTCGCCCACACCGATTGATCGGTCTGCAGGAAACCGTCCACTTCGACGAAGTTGCCCACGGCAATCGGGTCAAGGAACGCCGTCTGAGCGGTGGTGGTGACGATGCGACCGCTCACCACCAGTGTCAACGTGGGGCTGACGCCTGTCATTGACTCAACCGTGCCCTTGAATTCCACTTCCGGGCCGTGCTCCACTTCCGCTTGCCGGACGGCCGCATCATCACTTGCCGGCACGGGCTTTACCAGCTGATTCGAAGCGTCGATCGTCTCCGACTCGGCAGGCGGGGCTTCGACCTTTTCGGTCTCCACCGCACCCGATCGATCCTCAGGCTGAACGGCCGCAACAACGTCCGGGCCAACGTAGACCGACACGGTCGCGGGCTGAAGTGCAACCGCTTGCGGCGCAGTCACCTGCGGCGCAATGACCTGCGGCGCAGCCGGCTGAGCAGCCGACGAGTCGCGCACAACCGATCGGGCTGCCGACACCCGTGCGCCTTCATCACCAATCGGCATGGCAAAGACCACTGTAGCCGACAACGTCATCAATACCACCACACTCAACACCAATCCGAATTGCAGTTTCTTAGTCATTTCAATCCTCCGCTTTGAACAGGTTGCCCTTACAGTCGAGGCACTTCGGCAAAGGATATGCCCGATCAAATAACAAGCGACTAAGGTCGGGCAGGCCCCAGGCGGCCTGGACTAAAGTCTGATCGAATGAGGTAATTGACTTGCGTCACGTTTATGCTATATTTCCTTAGCAAAATACGTGTTTGCGTCACAGAGCAATTATGAAGAACCTGCGCCGTCGTCTGCAAAAACTGGCCCCCCGCGGGCTGGCTATTCTGGCCCTGCTGCCCCTGTTACTCTGCGTGGTGCTAAATGCACGCCCCGGCTTTGACGTGTACTGGATTCTGATCACCGGCCTGGGTGCGGGCATCATGACGTTCTTCATTCTGGCGCCCAAACTGCTGCCCATTGCCAACACCCGTGCAGAATACGAGGGGGCTTACTGGCTGTTCCTCAGGTATCTGTTCAGCGGACGGGTTCCTATGGCGTTGGTGCGCGACGGCAAAGAGGTTACGACCGCCGAAGCGGCGCCCGCTAAAGGCAGGCCGAATATCAGGCCTGACGAGGAAGGCGAGTCGTACGGGCGCGGCGTCATTGTCACCGACAGCACCAGCGTGGTTGTGCTGCGCACCACCACCGGCATTTCGCGCGTTGTCGGGCCGGGCACCGAACGCGACCAATCCCCGTCGGGCGTCATCTTCACCGAGTGGAACGAAGAGATCGACACGGTTGTCGATCTACGCCCGCAGATTCGCCTGACGCTGCCGCCGTTTCCGGCCACGACCAACGACGGCATGACCGTGGAGGCGAAGATCATCGCCTTCTTTTCGCTGAAACGCGTCAAGTCGCGCCGCATGCGCGATCTGGTCAAAGAACCCATGCGCTGGCCGCCACCGTTTATCTGGCATGCGTATCCCATCCGGCAGGCGCTGAGCGCGCGGCGCATGCTGCGCAAAGACGATAAGCCACAACGCACCGGTTGGGCCGATAGCCTGCTGGCCGTGGCCGTGCCGCAACTGCGGCATATCATCGCACGCTACACGCTGGATTATTTGACCGCGCCGCTGGGCCAGCCTCAGCATCCGCGCTTCGGCATTCGCAACGAACTGGTGCAGTATGTCCGGCAGCGAATGGATGTCGGCGACGACTTCAATCCCCCGACCGGCCTGGATGTGCGCTTTATGGCCGTGCCCTTAATGTGGCCGTCACAAGACGTGCAGCGTCAGCGCATCGAGTCGTGGAAGAACGAGTGGCGGCGGCGCACCGATGAGATCGAGGGTCGCGCCGAAGCCGAAGCCATCCGCACCCGCGAAATGGCGCGGGCGCAGGTGCAAGGTGAGATGACGGCGCGCATCAACGACGCGTTGAAAGAGGCGCAGGCCAGCGGCACCGGCAATCACGACCTCATCACGCTGCGCTTCCTGGAAGCCATGGAGAAGATGGCGAAAGATCCCACCACGCGCGCGCTGCTGACGCTGGATTCGCTGAAGATCTTGCAGCAACTGCGTCAGATGCTGGCACCCGAACGGCCTGGGAGCAAACCATGAGCACCCAGACCAAATCCCGCCGCCAGCACATCGCCGATTGGATCGTGCATCATCCGCGCCTGTTCGGGCGATTACGGCTGATCGGCTTTGGGTTGAGCTTGCTGGCGCTCGCAGTCGTCGGCGCCATCCGATCGGCCGCAGTCGTGCCGGTCTACTACGATCCCGTGCAACGGTGCGAGTACAACGCCGTCGAAGCCGATCCACCGCCGGCGGCCGATCGCGTTCCCGTCAACCAGGAATTTGTGATCACGTGGCGCTTTGCCAACACCGGCTCGTGCGAGACCTGGACCGGGGTCAAGCTGGTACGGCGCAACGACGCAGTGCAAGGCCCGGCCAGTAGCTATTCCGTCGGTTC
This sequence comes from Thermoflexales bacterium, assembly GCA_030834835.1. Classification (GTDB taxonomy): domain Bacteria; phylum Chloroflexota; class Anaerolineae; order Fen-1058; family Fen-1058; genus JAGOBP01. The sequence goes on from JAUQXD010000219.1 coordinate 2,510, forward strand.
GCCCGTGGCTGATCCGTTTCTACCGCCCGCGCTGGCCGGCCTGGGCAGCGTGCAGCCGACGGTCGTGCTGACGGCCCCGGCACAAGTTGGCATCTACGTCACCGAGTGGCAGCTGTACTCGGCGGACGACAGGCCATTCGGGCCGGTGATGATGCGTCAGATTCAAGTCTTCGCGCCGAATGCGCCGCCGCCGCAATTCGCACTCAACCTGCCGCAGCGCGATCTCTTTGGCTGGCTGCGCATCCTGGCATCACTGGGGTTCTATGCGCTGCCCGCACTATTAGCAACGGCCTTTGTGATATGGCGGGCCGTGCAGTTTATGAATGCGCTGTACGGCTTGAAGCCGCCGGCCAGCAGCTTCCGGCATGTGATGTCGATGCTGTTCGGCATGATGTCGTCGTCGGTGAGCGTGTCGGAAGGCAAGCTCGATCACGACGCGGAGACGACGGCGGCCGAGATCATCGGGGGGCCG
>JAUQXD010000220.1 GCA_030834835.1 Thermoflexales bacterium
GATTTCGAGAAGGAAACCGATCTCGTCGAATTGCTCAAGTGGGCGGATGAAGTGCGCCGACTGGGCGTGTGGGCCAACGCCGATATTCCGTCGGATGCCAAGAACGCCCGCAAGTTCGGCGCGCAAGGCATCGGCCTGTGCCGCACTGAGCACATGTTCTTCGAGCAGACTCGTCTGCCGTTCGTGCAGCAGATGATCCTCAACGCCAGCGCCGCGCAGTCGAAGTTGGACGCCGCGAATCGCGCCGACGCCGAATTGGCCAAGCGCCCGGACGCCAGGGATGCCATCGCTGCCGCCGCCGCCACCAGGAAGGCCGTCAAGGCCTCGGTCGAAGTGAAGGCCTATCAAGCCGCGCTGAAGAAGTTGCTGCCGTTCCAGCGCAAGGACTTCGAAGGTCTCTTCAGCGTAATGGACGGCCTGCCCGTCATTATCCGCCTGATCGACCCGCCGCTCCACGAATTCCTGCCTTCCTACGAAGAGCTGTTGGTCAAGGTCACCGAACTGAAGACCCTGAACAAGAAGAAGAACAAGGCCGGCGAGACGCTGAAAGACCTCGAGGTCATGCTGGCCGCCGTCTCGTCGATGCGCGAAATGAACCCGATGCTGGGTCTGCGCGGCATCCGATTGGGCATCACCTATCCCGACATCCTGAAGATGCAAGTGCGCGCGATCTTCGAAGCGGCGTGCAACATGCAGGCTAAGGGCATCGTCGTGCATCCCGAAGTCATGATCCCGCTGACCGGCCACGTCAACGAACTGGCCGTGTCGCAAGGCGCACTCGAAGAAGTGGCGAAGGCCGTCATGGCTGAGAAGAAGGTGGAAGTCACCTACAAGTTCGGCACGATGATCGAAGTGCCGCGCGCCGCGCTGACCGCGGGCGAAATCGCCAAGTACGCGCAGTTCTTCTCGTTCGGCACCAACGACCTGACGCAGACGACGTACGGCTACAGCCGCGACGATGCGGAAGGCAAGTTCCTGCTGCGCTACGTCGAGGAGAAGATCCTGCCCAGCAATCCGTTCCAGCAGCTCGATCAGACCGGCGTCGGCCAGTTGATCGAGATGGCCGTGAAGAACGGTCGCGCCGCCCGACCGGGCCTCGAAGTCGGTATCTGCGGCGAACACGGCGGCGATCCCTCGTCGATCGAGTTCTGCCATCGCGCCGGCCTCAACTACGTGAGCTGTTCGCCGTTCCGCGTGCCGGTAGCTCGTCTGGCCGCCGCGCAGGCTGCGCTCGGTGAAGTCGTGCGCGATAAGTAGTCGGTAGTGTAGTGGATTCCCAGAACCTGTCAGGTCTCGTGTAGGCCTGACAGGTTTTCTTTTTCTCAGGAGCCGCGCATTGCTCTACGCTTGACAGCCACAGTATAATGGCGCGATGTGTGATCCAAAGCACTATTACCTATCTTGCGCTAAAATACCGCAATTCGCGGCGTATGCGGCAGACAACGAGTGAAAAAGAGTTGGGCTTTGACATACACAGAAACTGCCAAACAGTCCTGGTGAGGTGTTCATCAATGGGCAGTCGGCAACGACCAATCGTTTCACAAGCTAATCTCTCCGCCTGGTGTGTGGCTCGTTTTGAATCACCCCTGAGCGACATTCTATTTGAGTCCGGCTACTCTTCGGCTGTGCTTGGAATCATTCTGCACGACGGTAGACGCGTCGTAGTAAAAGTCAGACCCTGGTATGAACGGCTTGTCTCATGTTGGGGAGTGCATCGGCACATGTGGGAAGCCGGTTTTCCATGTCCAGAACCACTCGGCCCTCCGGAAAGACACGACAGCCTGGCAGTCTCGTTCGAAAGATACTTACCGGGCGGTGAGCATCTTCCCCGTGGCATAGGTGCTGCAAAAGAGCTGGGGCGTGTCCTGGCAGAATTGGTAAAACTCGCCCCTCCAGTCAGTGCCTTTCCTCACCTGCATCCACACTGGGGATTCCTATGCTGGGATGATCCAGGGGACACATGGCCGTCGGCTACGGACATTGCCGAAGACCTCAATGAGCGACATGATCCCGCCTGGATCGAGCAGGCTGCTCGATTGGCACGTTCGATAATCCGAGGAGATAGGCTACCAGCAGTTATCGGGCATGGGGATTGGTGGACCGACAATATCCGCTGGGATGGCGGGCGTCTGCTTGCGGTGGATGACTGGGATTCAATCGTATCCCTCTCAGAACCAGCGATAGCCGGTGTGGGAGCCGCCTTGTTCGCCTTTGGGCAATCCACCATCGAAGAGAGTGCGACTTTTCTTGATGCTTATATTACGGCATCGGGTCGGCGCTGGACTACACTTGAGTATCGGCGTGCCTGGGCAGCCGGGTTATGGGCGAGGCTATTCGATGCTCGTAAAGCAACTATGCTCGGTGATTACGAATTTGCCACCCGGCTCGAAGAAGAAGTGGAAGAACGGCTTGATCGGGCAGGCGTTAAGAGGCCGACCGAGGGCTAATCGCCCTCCGACCCGCTGTGCAAGACCTTGAGCCGCACCCGCTTGGACGCCGCCGCGTTACTTTGGTTGGGCACCGATTGAGCGCATCTTCGTTGACTGCCGCCGGAAAACACGTTGAGATACATCGCCGCCGATCGTTGATCGGCGGCTTTTGCGTCTGGTATAATCTCTGTGCCTCACAGTACGTCTGCGCCTTGTTCATTGATCATTGTTAATTGCTCATTGTCCTATGACCGTCATCGACGACATCAAAGACCGCCTGGATATAGTGGACATCGTGTCCGAAACGGTGAAGCTGCGCAAGAGCGGCCGCACCTACATCGGGATGTGCCCGTTCCATGCCAATACCCGCACGCCGTCGTTCGTCGTCTGGCCGGAGACGAACACGTGGAAGTGCTTCGGCGCGTGCAACACCGGCGGCGATGTCTTCACTTACGTGATGAAGCGCGACGGCCTGGAATTCAAAGAGGTGCTGCGCGAACTGGGCCGCAAGGTCGGCGTCGAGGTTGAGGAGCACAGGCCTGAAGCCGAGATTCAAGATCAGCACCTGACGCGGCTGCACGAAGCGACCGCCGCCGCCGCGCAATGGTTCAACTATCTGCTGATCAATAATCCGCAGGCACAGGTGGCGCGGCAGCATCTGGCTAAACGCGCCATCACCGCCAAGACGATCGAAGCCTTCCAACTCGGCTATTCGCCCGACGATTGGCACGCGCTTGAGAATACCCTGAAAACGCAGGGCTTTACGCGCGAAGAGATGATCGACGCGGGCTTGCTCGTCCAACGCGACGATGGCAACGTCTTCGATCGCTTCCGCAACCGCTTGATGATCCCCATCCACGACGGGAAGGGCAAACCGATCGGGTTTGGGGCACGCGCCCTGAAAGACGGCGATGAACCGAAGTATTTGAATTCGCCGCAAACGGCGTTATTTGATAAGAGTCGCACCTTATACGCACTCCACGCGGCCCGCAACGCGATTCGCGATCAAAAGGTAGCCGTAATCGTCGAAGGCTACATGGACGCCATCGCCGCGCATCAGTGGGGCTTTGCCAACGTCGTCGCGTCACTCGGCACAGCGTTGACGGAGACACAGTTCCGCACACTGCAAAAACTCGCCCCAAAGATCGTGCTGGCGCTGGACCCGGACACGGCGGGCGTCAACGCGATGCTGCGCGGATTGGACGTGGCGCGTGAGACGCTCGATCGCGAATCGATCGCGGTCTTCAATCCGCGCGGTTTGATCGGGCACGCGGGCAAA
>JAUQXD010000221.1 GCA_030834835.1 Thermoflexales bacterium
TCGAGGTTACCACCGGACGCCTGGGCGCGCGGCACTGGCTCTATCGCCGCCGGATTCTGCTGACGGTCGTGCTGGAGATGCCGCTGGCGGTGTTCATCTGCGGCCCGTTTGCATATGTGGTCGTCGAGACGCGGCCCGATCATCACCCGGTCTGTTGCGAGACGCCGCTGGATTACGGGGCGGCCACGTATGAAACCGTCTCGATCCACGCTCCGGATAACATCACGCTGGCGGGCTGGTATGTGCCGCCGCCGACTGCGCCCGGCCCAGTGATCGTGCTGTTGCACGGCGGGCGTGGCGATCGACGCGGTACGGCCTGGTACGCTCGCGAGTTGATCGCCGCTGGCTATGGCGTGCTGATGTACGATCAGCGCGCACAGGGCGAATCGACGGGCGACCTGAGCACGCTGGGCTGGCAGGACGGTGACGATCTGCTAGCCGTGATCGCGCATCTGGAAGCGCGCGCGGAGGTCGATGCAAAACGGATCGGAGTGGTGGGTTTGTCACGGGGCGGGCACATCGCGCTGAATGCGGCCCATCTGGCCCCCGATCGCATCGCGGCGATCTGGGCGGACGGCGTGCAGGCTCAACGGCTGGATGATTTTCCACCGGCCGAGAGTGCAGGCGAAGGCTTTGCGACGTTCATCAATGGGCTGATCTTGAATATGACCGAACTGCGATTAGGCCGTGCTGCGCCGCCCGCCTATTCGCAGATTCTGGCGGAACTCGATCGGCCAATCGTGCTGGTCGCTGGCGGCCTGGATGATTTCGAGCGACGGGCCAATCAACGCTATGCGCAACTCGGCAATCCAAACGTGCAGGTCTGGCTGATCGATCAGGCGCCTCACGTGGGCGGGGCGTTCGTGATTCCCGGTGAATACCGCCGGCGCATGCTGGCCTTTTTTCAGGTAACGTTGAAGGATTGATTCAACCCACATCATTGAGATGAGGCACAGCATGGATGCTGCTCGAACTCGTGTGGTGATTACCGGCCTCGGCGCGATCTCGCCGCTGGCGTTGAATGTGCCCGACCTGTGGGCGCGATTGGTGGCGGGCCAATCGGGCGTAGCGCGCATCACGCAATTTGATGCCAGCCATATGCCGTGCCAGATCGCGGGCGAGGTGAAAGACTTTGATCCGAAGGATTATATGGACGCCCGTGAGGCCCGTCGCATGTCACGCGCCTCGCAGTTTGCGCTGGCCGCGACGCGCGAGGCGCTATCGGACGCCGGTCTGATCGGCGGACTGAGTGGCGGCTTTAGTGATCCTGAACGCGTCGGTGTCGTATTGGGCAACGGCATCGGCGGCATCGAGAAGATCGCGGAAGCGGTAGAGGTACAACGGCAGCGCGGCTACGATAAACTCAATCCATTTTTGCTGCCGGCCATGTTGAGCAATTTGCCGGGCCATCACATCAGCAAGGCTCATCGCGCGTTGGGGCCGCTGAATACGGTGGTCACGGCCTGCGCAGCAGGTACGCAAGCCGTGGGCGAGGGCGCGGAGTTGATTAGGCGCGGCGCGGCCGATGTCGTGATCGCGGGCGGGGTGGAAGCGGCGATTCAAGATTTCCTCATCGGCTGTTTCTGCTCGATGCGCGCCTTGCCGACTTCGTACAACGATCAACCTGAACGCGCCTCGCGCCCCTTCGATAAAAATCGCGAAGGCTTCATCTTCTCGGAGGGCTGCGGCATTTTGATTTTGGAGCGGCTGGAGAACGCGCTCGATCGGGGCGCGCCCATCTACGCGGAAGTGCTGGGGCACGCTGCGTCGTCCGATGCGTATGATGTCGCCAAACCCGATCCCGAAGGCGCGGGAGCGGTGCGTGTGATGCGCTGGGCGCTGCGCGACGCGGGTCTGACACCCGATCGGATCGACTACATCAACGCGCATGGCACGTCGACGGCGGCCAATGATGCGGGCGAGACGCGGGCCATCAAGCAAGTGTTTGGCGAACGCGCCTACTCCACCCCGATCAGTTCCACCAAATCGATGATCGGTCATACGCTGGGCGCGGCGGGCGCGCTGGAAGCGATCGTATGCGTGCAGACCTTGCGTCATGATCTCATCCATCCCACGATCAACTACGAAACGCCCGATCCGGATTGCGATCTGGATTACGTGCCCAACACCGCTCGATCAACTCCAGTGCGTGCAACGCTCTCCAACTCGTTTGGCCTGGGCGGGCAAAACGCGAGTCTGGTGCTGGGCAAACTCGCGGATGGTAATCACGAGGGCCTTCCCCGCCTGGGGGCGTGATGCCTTTTGACTCGTGTTCCAAATCGGTCTATACTGAATCTATCAGGAGGCCGAGAGTATGTCGCTCCGTGTCAAATCACTACTGGTCGTTGTACTGACGACGGCGATCTTGCTGGTAACCTCACTGGTCCTCACCCGCCTCATCCTGACCGATAGTTTTACCCGCCTGGAACAAACCGATACGACCGCGCATGTCGAACGCGCCATAAACGCGCTGACCGACGATCTGGCTGCGCTCGCCAGGACCGCCAATGACTATGCCGCCTGGGATGACACCTATAACTTCATGGCGAGTCGCGATACGGCTTATCTGGACGCGAACTACCCTGACGCCACTTTCACCAACAGCCGGCTCAACCTGGTGACGCTGGTCGATACAATGGGACAGGTTGTTTTCGCCAAAGCAGTCGATTTCGATCAGGCGCAGGAGATTCCGGTCTCGCCAGAGATGTTGGACGTTGTTGTCCGCCATCCGGCTTTACTGCGGCCGGCGCAATCGCTGAGTTCAACTGTCGGCGTGCTGATGCTGTCCACCGGCCCGCTGCTGGTTGCGGTCCAGCCCATTCTTCCCGGCGATGAAGCCGGCCCCACGCGCGGAGCACTGCTGATGGGCCGCGCACTCACGACGGACGAGATCAACCGGCTGGGCGAAGTGACCCGGCTGACGCTGGCCGTCCATTTACCGGGCGATGTTCTGCCGCCGGAAGCACAGGCCGCTGCGGCGGCCCTGTCGGCGCAACAGCCGATTGTGGTGCGTCCGGTCAGTGAACAACTCGTGCAAGGCTATACCTGGCTGAACGACATCACCGATCAGCCCGCGCTGCTCTTGCGTGTTGATCGCGTTCGCGAGATTTATCAGCAGGGTCAGTTGACGCTGTCGCTCCTGGCGCTGGTGCTGGTGCCCGGTGGCTTGCTCATCGGCGGGGTGCTGGCCTGGGCGTTGCAGCTCATGGTGGTCTCACGTCTGGGGCGGCTCAGCCGCGAGGTGCAGGCCATCGGCGTGAGTGGCGATCTGGACCGGCGCGTCTCACCGCAGGGTACTGACGAGTTGGGCAGCCTGGCCGCCGAGATGAATCGCATGCTTACATCGTTGGACGACACACAGCGTCAGTTGCGCCAGCGTGAGCGCGAAGCCATCACGTTGCTGGACAGTATCCCCGCTTTCGCTTTCTTCAAAGATGCGGCCGGGCATTACGTTGTCGCCAACCAGAAATTCTGCGAGGCGCTGCATCACACGCGCGCTGAAGTCGCCGGCAAAACCGATTATGACTTCTATCCCCCGGACCGCGCCGAGCGCTATCGCGCCGACGATGTATACGTCATGGAACACGGCGAAACGCGCGAGGTCAGCGAAGAAACCATCGGGCAGGGGCCAAACGCCATCGTGCTGGCTACCAAGAAAGTGCCGCTCAAGGATGAGCACGGCCAGGTGATCGGGCTAATCGGTCTGGCGTTTGATATTACGGAGCGCAAACGCACAGCGCAAGAACTGGCCGTCGCGCGCGATCAGGCGTTGGCTGCGCTGCGTTTCAAATCGCAGCTGCTGGCAAACGTCAGCCATGATCTACGTACCCCCATCAGCGCCATCCTGGGCTATGCCGAGATGCTGCAGGCCGGAATCTACGGCTCGCTGCCGGAACAACAACTTGAACCGTTGGCGCGCATCATCACGAACAGCCATCAACTGGGGCGGCTTGTCTCCGATCTGCTCGATCAGTCCCGGCTGGATGCGGGCAAACTGGAACTGCGCTTCGGTCCTTTTGCGCCGATTGATCTGGTTGAATCGATCAAGGCAACCGCCAGCCTCGGCGCTCGCGAGAAGCATCTCGAACTGATCGGCGAGGTAGCCGCTGACGTTCCACTGGAAATTATCGGCGATTACGAACGGGTTCATCAGATCGTGCTAAACCTGGTGGATAATGCCATTCGTTTTACGGATGACGGCTCGGTTACGATTCGCATCAGCCGTCCCAATGCGGCGCAGTCTGCGGCGCAACATGCGGTGTCCTACGCCATTGAGGTCATCGATACCGGCTGCGGTATTGCGCCGGACGAACAGGCGAGAGTCTTTGAGGTGTTTCAGCAGGGCAGCGTGCAGGCGTCAGGGCGCTATAAGGGCCTTGGCTTGGGCTTATCGATTGTCAAACAACTGGTGGCCCGCATGGGCGGACAGATTAACTTAGTCAGCCAGGTTGGTCAGGGCACCACTTTTACTGTCGTTTTGCCGCTCTCACCTGAAGCAAAGGAGCCAGCATGAGTATCTCCCGGGCATTGGTGATCGAAGACGATCGCGATTTGTCGTTGATCTTCGCTCAGGCTTTGCGCACGGCCGGCTTTGAAGTCGAAACGGTGAACACGGCCGCTGACGCCTTCAAGTGGTTGGCGAACACCGATCCGCAGGTCGTCACACTGGATTTGCACTTACAACAGACGAAGGGCGATGAGATTTTGCGATACATCCGCGCTGAGCCGCGCCTGGCGCAGACTAATATCATCGTCACTACGGCCGATTCGGCGATGGCCGACGCACTGCACGATGAGGCCGATTACGTCCTCATTAAGCCGATTAGCTTTACACAGCTGCGCGATCTAACGATGCGACTCAAGAGTCTGTTCTAGTCGGACCCCGTGTAACTCATCAACTGGTGAACCGGTAACCGGTCAACTGATTACCGATTACTGATCTCCACCGGCTCGTTGTAAACAACCTCGGTTATCTTGATGTCGACATACGGCAGATCGCCACCGGGCAACTTCCACACGGCTTGACCGCGAGTGGGTAGATTCAAGCCGCCCAGTTGGCCCCATTCCGTCATCGGCGTGTCCCAACGATCGAAAGTGTACGTGCCTTTATTTTCCCGATAACGCATGGCGCTGAAATTGATCAGGCGGCCGTCGGGCGCGATGAAGAAGCGGGCGGTCACGCTCTGACCGTGATCGGTATACGTGACATCAAACGATTGATCGTCCACCGCTTGCCACGTGATGTAGTCGTTCAGCAATGCGATCGGGAACCATGTCGTTTCATTGAGATAGCGCATCATCGTGCCCTGATCGATCTCCGGGCCGCGCGCGTCGAAGAGGGTGAACAGCCCGGCAATTTTGCCGAACATATGGCCGTGGCCGTTTTGATAGATGTCGTCGCCGGTGACGATCCATAGGCCGACCATTTTGAAGCGCGCTTGCCAGCGAAAGGCAGGTGGATTCGTGGTATACACCTGATCGGCTTTGATGGGCATCCACGGTCTGTCGGCGCCCAGACGGAAAATCCCGGTGTACTGGATGCGTACCGTATCGATCCACGGCTTCCCAATGACGCCCGTGTAATTCATGTAGCGCTGTGCGGCTTCTGGCAGATGCTTCAGCATATCGGCGGTGACGAGTCGTTGATTGTTCATGATGTTTTGACTCCAATGGTTTTGCTTTGAGCGAGAGTATGGTGATTGGGTAACGGCTCACCCGGTTATGCTCACAGCGCCGTCCCCGGCGCGCTTCTTTGGTTGCCTGGTGGGTTGCAGTCTGATGGTGAGGGGTGTAAACACAGCCATCCCGATAGGCAGATGCGCCAATTATACCGGAGATTGACGCCGGTCAGGGCGCGTGATACAATCTCGCGCGACAAGGTTTTAGCCTTGCGCCCTCTTAGCTCAATGGATAGAGCGCCTGACTTCGGATCAGACGGTTGTGGGTTCGACTCCCGCAGAGGGCACCTGCAAAGACACGGAAGCACTCCCATCCATCTGTGGAGCGTCTTCCGTGTTTGCGCTTCCGGTGCTGAACGAAGAGGAAGATATGAAACGCTGTAGTAAGTGCGGGCCACATGACTGATTCAGCTGCAATCCACGCCGACACATGGCTGCCCCTGCTGAAGGAAGCGCTGGCGAAAGAAGGCCGCTTTCGCTGGCCGCTGCGCGGCACCAGTATGCTGCCCACCCTGCCGGCTGAATGCGAGATCGAACTGGTGCCGTTGTTGCCGCCGGTGCGCCTGGGCGAGTTGATCGTGTTTGTCGTGGACGATACGTTGATCGCGCATCGCCTGGTGCGTCGAACCGGGAAGCACTGGATCGCGCAGGGCGATCACCGGCTTGCGCCCGATCGACCCGTGCTGCCCGATCAGGTATTGGGCCGCGTGCTGGCGGCCTATCAGGATAATCGCCGCTGCTGGCCAGGTCGCCGGGCGGCTGTTTCGCGCCTCGTGTGGCTGGCGCGTTATCACGTGCTGCGAGTGGTGCGGGCGGCGTGGCGCGTGATGCGGCGCATGGTGCGGCGCGCGCGCCGGGTCGTGTTGCATGGCTGATCGATTGGTGCTGGACATCGGCGGCGTGGTCTGCGAGGTGAATCTGCCGCAATCAACGTGGTACGCGCCGTTGGCCGCGCGTTATGCCCCGTTCCTCAGTTCGACTGACCCCGACTGGCACGTTGACCTGCAGCTTGATCCAGGACCAATCAAGGGTGGCAACTCCTCGATTGAGCATACCGAGGCTGTTACTCGGTTTCAGGTTGCACCCTATGCCGGAATGATCGATCTCGACACCCGACAGGCCCTTGTCACCACACCGGACGAATTTAGCGCCGACGAGATAATCGAGCGGGTATTGGCCTACATTTGTATGCAGATTTTACCACGCCAGCATCAAGCATTGTGGCTGCATGCTGCGGGCCTCGTATTCAATGGTCTGGGCTATGTATTCTTCGGGCCGTCTATGGCCGGCAAAACGACGCTCGCAAAACTGGCGCGCGATCGGGCGGAGATATTGTCGGATGAGAACGTCATCGTCCGTTACGGTGCAAATGGACCGCAGTTGATCAGCACGCCCTTTTGGGGACATCGTACCCCGCTGGAGGTGATCCAGCGCGTCCGCCGCAGCGTCCCACTGCGGGCCTTATTCGCTTTGCGGCATACCACCGACTTTCAGCTGCGCCCCTTGAGCGCCACCGAAGCCGTCCTGGCACTGCTCGCGACCTGGATAGTGCCTACCGAACGCGCGGACAGCGCGGCCGCCTGGCTGGGTACCGCCGGGCATTTGGTGCAACAGGCACCCGTTTATGAGTTGAGCTTTGCGCCCACACCTCAGGTCTGGTCGTTCCTGGAACAGCAAGGATTGCTATAGACTGTCGCTTCACGAGCGGCCGGCGGCGTAGCGCCCATTTGCTTCCAGCCGCGGCGACGCGCAAAGGGGCAATTTCGTATCCAATTCGCTCTGCATTGAATTGAAGTTGATTTTGATCGTTGACACACGGGCAAAGCATGCTATCATGTCGCCGGAATAAGTTTGACCGCTGCGGATAAAAACAGGATGCCCGATTTTATCACTGACCCAGCATCTACTGCTGATAACATTGCTCGCCCGCTGGCACGCCACCCACGCACGGCGTCCCGTGTGTTTAGCGGCGAGGCTGTGATCATCAGCCCGGCCGAGAATGTCGTGCGCATGCTGAACCCGGTCGGCTCGCGTATCTGGGAATTGTGCGATGGCAGTCACACGCTCGATCAAATTGCAGCGGCGCTGACCGAAGAATTCGAAGTGGACCCGGCGCACGCCCGGGAGAGTGTGGCAACCTTTGTGGCCGATCTGTTGGATAAAGAATTATTGACCTGGAGCTAGCAACGGCGGCTTGAGCGATCATTGAAAGATTATTGATGCCAGACCTTACCCGTCAGCGGGGGCGCGGGGCAGGGCGATGGTTGAATTATGGGCTGATCGCGACTGGCGCGTGATCGGCAATTGTCCCCTGATGACGACGTTACCGCTGTATCTTCAACCGATACCGGACGCGCTGGAACGCGGGTTTGAAGCTTGCGATCAGGCGCCACCAACCGATCCCTATACCGCACTGTTGCAGCGCCTGCGCGTTGAACACGTGCCCTTTACCGTCCTGTGGGAAATGACGCACCGCTGTAACTTGCAGTGCGTCATGTGTTATAACGTCCCCCGCCCGCAGCCGGAACTCTCCACGACCGAAGGCCTCAATCTACTTGGACAGTTGGCGGCCGCCGGAACGCTGCGCCTGATGTTGACAGGCGGCGAGATTTTGACGCGGCCCGATTTCTTTACCCTTGCCGAGCGGGCGCGCGCGCTGGGTTTCGCCCTCGATCTCAAAACTAATGGCACACTCCTGACGCCCGCACTGGCCGATCAGGTGGCCACCCTCACGCCGGTGCGAGTCGATATCAGCCTGCTGGGCGCGACGGCGGCTACGTTCGATGCGGTGGCGGGCAGCCACGATACGTTGCGGCGCGTCCTGCGCGGCGTGCGATTGCTGCAAGAGCGCGGCGTGCACGTGAAGTTGAATACGCTGTTGCTGAATTTGAATGTGGCCGAGCAGCAGCAGATGTTCGCTCTTGCCGCGGAACTGGGCGTCACTTACGAACAGACGATTAAGATTTCGGCCGATGACGACGGGCAACCCCGCGCTGCCAATCACCAGTTGACGCGGGCGCAGATAACGGCCGCGCTGCGCGCCGCTGAATTCTCGTTCATGCCAAAGGCCCGCACGGCCGACAGCCGCACATGCAGCGTGGGCCAGTCGAGTTGTCTGATCAGCCCCTACGGCGTGGTCTATCCATGCATCGAATTGCGCCTGCCAGCCGGCGATCTGCGCCGCCAGTCGTTTGCCGACATCTGGTCAAATTCGCCGCTGCTCAACAGCCTGCGCGACCGTCATACCTGGGCCAATTTGCCGGAGTGCCAGGTGTGTCGCATTCAGGCGTATTGCGAGGGGCGCTGCGCAGGCCTGGCGTGGAAGGAGCACGGCGATCTGTACGGCGGCCATTCGCTGGCCTGTCAACAGGCGCAGGCCCGCTTCGCGCAGCTGCATCCCGACGAGCCGATCCCGGAGACGCCGCTGCAAGTGATGATCAATGTTCAATGATCAATCTACAGTGGTTTCCAGGTTAGTCTACGGTATTGGAATCGAGGCTTCAGCCGGATCCGCCGCATACCAGCCAACCGGCTAAAGCCTCGACTCCAAACGAGACCGTAAATCAAACTGGAATCTGCTCTAAGCGCGATAATTTGAAACTCATCATGCTTGTTAAGGAGACCGTATAACATGAACACGAATCCCGAACTTATCGATCAAGCCGATCAACCCGTGCGCCCTGCGAAGAAAGCGTGGGTTGAGCCGGCGATACTGGTGGAGCGTCCGCTGGAAGCGCGGGCCGATGACTTACCGCGCATGTTTCCCACGCCGACCGGGCGTATGGGGCCGCTGGGAACAGCAAGCGGTAGCGGCCAGTGCGGATAATCAGTAGAACCGCCAGGGCGCGATAGCATTGAGGCCCGGATTCCGCTGGCACGCGCAAAACGCTAGGAGGCCAGTGAAGATTGGCCGGGAATGCTTTGCGGCGCACGAGTTGCCCAGTTTTCATCTGTCAATACGCTTTATCTTCGCTAGTTTGTCCGACGAAACATCTGGCCGCTTTCTTCATGAAAGGAGAATCCACGATGAAGCACAAATTCATTTCGATGGTGATTATTGCGGTGTTGGCGGTAAGTGTGTGGGGGGCGATGCCGGTGAAGGCTGCGCCGACGGCGACGACGTATTACTCGCAAGGTAGCTTGCCGCCTGACTCAACTTCTAGTTGGAACACGGGAAGGAATGCCGGTGGCTCATCTCCAGCTGATTTCGCAAGTGGGGATGTATTCGTCATTCAGAACGGTCACAACATGACCACAAGCGCTGCCTGGAATATCTCTGGAACTGGCTCGAAATTGTGGATTGAAAACGGCGGTACGCTGACTGCTGACTTCGCCGTAACTCTCGCAACAGGCACTAACTTTCAGATTGACGCAGGCGGCACGTATGTTCACAATAATACTACTGCATTTGGGTCTTCGATCTTCCGGGGCACTGAGTCTTTCGATGCGGCCAGTACGGTAATCCTCAGCAACTCGAACACCACGGGACCCTCCAGCGTGGCGTTTGGGAATCTAACCATTAACTTCACCTCAGATCCGGGTGGTGCTGTCCACTGTGATGGCGGGTTGACCACAATCAACGGAAACCTCACGCTTATTGGCACGAGCACTCGCGAGTTTCATTTAGTGGCGAATACCCCCAGTGGTTCCACTTATGCTGTCGGCAAGGATCTGATCATTCAGGGTGGAACGTTCAATGTAAGCAGTGGCACAGCGACGGCCACACTCAATATTGGCGGCAACTTTAATCAGACAGGTGGAACATTCACGTCCGCCGGTGTGACCACAGTTGTCTTCACTGGCGGCTCCTCGTCTGTCACCTTTTCTACATCCGGCGGCACTTTCACAAATACCAACCTGAACTGGCAAATTGCAGCAGGCAAGACGGTTGCGCTGAACACCAACTTTGGCGCGGGCAGTTGGGTGGCCAGCGGTCGAACAATGACAGTGAATGGGGCATTTCAGATTAATGATGGCACATGGCCCGGCAGTGCCGGCACATGGACTTATGGCGCAGCGGGTACCTTGATTTTTAACAACACCAGTGGGTCATACGGCTTACCCGGTAGTATAGATGCCACGCATGTTTATTGGCCTGGTAGCAGCGGCCCGTTTAATGTCAATGTATTAGGCGCGGGCGGCATTACCCTGGGTGTTGCGCGCACAGTTGGCGGCACTTTCCAGACTGCGGCGACTGTCACTAATGGCGGAAACTTGACGCTCAACGGCATCGTGCAGATTAATTCAGGCGGCTGGTTCGCAAGCGCTCCGGTCTATGGCCCGGGTTCGACCTTAGTCTACAATTCTGGCTCATACGGTATCTCCAACGAATGGCCGGGCAGCAACGGGCCGCACAATGTCACCATTCAAAACAACACCGCAGTGACGTGGGCCAGCGGCTCACGCAGCGTGCCGGGCGATTTCACGCTCAGCAGCGGTTCGCTGACATTGGGCGGCACAATTGGCGATGATTTGTATGTGGGTGGCAATTGGATCAACGACGGCGCGTTCAACGCCAATAATCGCACTGTCACCTTTAGCGGCGGATCGCACAGCATTGATGGCACCGCACAAACCACCTTCGCTTACTTGACTGTGGCTGCCAATTACGCCGTAAGCGCATACACCGACTTCACAGTTGACTATACTCTCACACTCGATTCCGGTGCATATCTTTACGACTTTGATCACGTGATTACCGTGAAAGGTAACGTCGCCAACTCCGGTGTACATACCAGCGCGACGGGCAAAATTCTGCTCACTGGCGGGACAGCGCCGCATCAACTATCTGGCGGCGGGACCTATGGGAATCTGGAACTGGACGATACGACTGGAGCAGTTCTGTCAGGCGCCGATACAATAATTGCTGGCGATCTGGTAATCACTCAGGGTCCGCTGGAAGCCAGCGCAGGCGCGCTGACCGTTGCTGGCAACTGGGTCAACAATGGCACTTTCGTGCATAACAGTGGCACTGTTACCTTCAACGGCGTCAGTGACCAGACCATCAGTGGTTCGTCAAGGACCGACTTCAACGTTCTTACCATCAACAGCGGCGCGGTAGTAGTTGTTCCGGCTGGCCTCACGCAGCCCCACGCCAACACGGCGAACAACAACGGCACCTTGCGGCAAGCCATGACCGTCAATAGTGGCACTGGCCAATTCCTGCGCATCAAGAACGTGGCCGGCAGCGCCGATACGTACTTCGGTGTGGATATCGCTACTGCCAACACGGTCAGCATTACTGTTTCCGTCAGCGGCAATCAACCGTCGTGTCCTAATGCCCTGGGCTTCCCGGTAAAGCGCTGCTTTGAGATCACCCCGGAAAATCAGGTCAGCGCCGATGTTAAGTTCTACTACACGCCGGGCGAGATGCAATTGGGTCAGACCTTCGATAATCTCAGAGTCTGGCACTATAACAATGCTACGCACGATTGGGATGGCCCGTTTGCTACTGCCAATGGCGGTGGTTGCACCGGTGTAAGGATCGATTGCTATGTGCAGGCCGATGGCATTAACAGTTACAGTCCCTTCGTGCTTAAGGTAAGCGCGCCCACCGCCGTCAACCTCGCCTCCTTCACCGCCACACCTTCCGCCGATCACAACCTCATCGCCTGGGAGACGGCCAGTGAGCTGCACAACCTGGGCTTCAACCTGTGGCGCGGCATCTCGGCCAGTGCACCGGACGTGAAGCTGAATGAATACGTAATTCCATCGCAAGCACCTGGCGGCACGGAAGGCTTCGCCTACAGCTACGACGACTTCGACATCACGAGCAGCGTCACGTACTATTACTGGCTGGAAGATGTCGATCTGAACGGCACGATCACGCGGCATGGCCCGGTATCGACATCCGGTGACACTCCGACCGCGATCATGGTCAAGGACTTCGCGGCTTCGCCGATGACGACATCGCCTGTGGCGACATCGCCGCTGCTTGCCTTCGGGGTTATAAGTGCGATCGGGTTGGCGGGGTTGCGGCTACGACGTCGCAAGTAAGATCACGCTGCGTTTCGACAAACTGAATACGACGAACAACTCGCCAGGCCCGCATCACCATGGGCTGGCGAGTTGTTTATTTTGGCGACAATTTCTACACGGTAATGTACGGAATGATAACGGGCTGCATCATTTGCAGTTTGCGCCTGGTTGGATTGCAAGCCCGAAATGCATTCGCAATGCAACTGGAATGTGCTGCCTGTTAAAGTTTGAATTTCGTGTGCTAAGATGCATGAAGCTCTAACCTTATGATTTCAGATCATCAGTTTTTGGAGACAGCCATGAATCCATCAAGCCCGGCACATCATTTTTTCCGCAGAATTTTATCCATCATCGCCTTGTCGGCGATCGTCGGCGGCGCGTTGGGTCTACCTCAATCGGCGCAAGCCTCGCTGGTCTACGTACTCGACAGTTTTACGACGGCGGACTATGCCAATCAGGATGGCCCGGCCAGCTGGACCACCGACTGGATCGAGACGAATGATGACGGTAACGCCACCGCGGGCGATGTACTCATCACGGGCGGTGAGCTGCGCTTGAACAATAGCGTGGCGACGGGCGTCTACGAGGCCATCGAGCGCGAGGTGAACATGCCCGTCAACGCCACGGCGACGCTGACTTATAATCACCGTGATGCGAATCTGGAGGCCGGTGATACGCTGATCCTGGAAATCTTTGACGGCGACGCGGTACCGGCTCCCACCTGGACAGCGCTCGCCACGTTTAACGGCAATATCACCGACGGCCCCCGCACCTATGACATCAGCAACTATCGATCGGCCAACACGCGCATCCGCTTCAGAATTTCGGCCGGGTTCACTGTCGCCGATGAATTCTTTTATGCCGACAACGTCCGTATCGACTACTGGTCGGCCAACACGCACGGCTCGACCAGTGTCTTCCCGACCGTGCAGACCTATTACATTCCAGTGCCCGAAGATCAAGGCCTGTTGATGCTGGAGTCGGTCAATGCGGCGGCGCTTGACCCGATGATTCTGTATGCGTCCATCACGGTGAATTCGAATGGGACGTTGATTTACTACGATCACTGGGAGGACGATTTCGAAACAGAGATTGCCAACCCGCAGCAAAACACCAGCGAGGTCTGGGGTGACAACAATCCGGCCAATGGCATGCCGCCTGGCTACACCACCGATGTGCTCAATGCCGGCAATGTCATCATCCTAAACAACGAGGTTGCGACGACGGCGCTTGACCTGATCGACTTCGACGGCGGCGACAAGATCGCTTCAACCGATGCCATCGCGGTGACGCGCACCTCGTGGGCGAGCGGCTCCGGGACGCTGCACGGCGGCTCGGTCGAGATGCTGGATACGTCCGTGTGGGGCACGCGCTTTGACGTGCCGGCCGACGCCGGGGATCAGGCCAGCGATTTCGATTATGCCGGTCTGGCGGTGATGGCCCGTCAGGACATTACTCGGATTTATCGCAATGGAACCTTCGTCGCGACGATCGACGAAGGCCAGAGCTATCTATTCAATGACAACGTCAATGGCGGCGACAAGATCACGGCCTCGGCGCCGGTGCAGGCCAACTTCCTGACCGGCAATATCGGCAGCAACTACGCGTCATCCTGGTATACCCTGTATCCCTTCGATCTGTTGAGCAGCAGTTATTATGCGCCGGTGGACAGCACCGGCGCGGTCAACACGGCGGTCTTCATTCAAAACCCCAATGCTGCGTCGATCACGGTGCACTGGACAACCACCGCCGGGGGGCGGACTGACATCGGACCGATCGCGGCCGGGGCAACGGCGCGCGTGATCATGCCCAACACCGGCACCGGCGCGCGTTTTTATACCGGCACCGGCCTCGATACCGACCCGCATTTTCAGGCGATTGCCGCGATCAACTCGGGCGGGCAGGACAATGACTGGGGCTATACCTTAATCCCGGCCAATCAACTGACTCAGCAGGCGATGGTCGGCTGGGGCGTGGGGCGTGATCCGACCAGCGGAACCCTGCCGAATGAAAACGGCAGCCCGGTCTGGGTGGTGGCGGTGGGTTCAGGCACGATGAGTATCTGCGCCGATTAC
The DNA here is from genome assembly GCA_030834835.1 of Thermoflexales bacterium. Lineage (GTDB taxonomy): Bacteria > Chloroflexota > Anaerolineae > Fen-1058 > Fen-1058 > JAGOBP01. Next base: position 14,732 of record JAUQXD010000221.1, read on the forward strand.
GACGGCGACCGGGCCGGCGCGCTGGTCGATGCCAATGGCAGTCACTATGACCAGTTAATCAGTCTGACCCATCTGGCGCGAGCCAAAGTTTATGATACCGATGGCGACCAGACGGGCATGTTACTGTATCTGTGTCATGGCAGCGAAACCGGCAATCTCAATAAGATCGCCGTGGCCTGGGGTCAGGACCCGGCGACGGCCTCGGCCGGCGCGCCTGGCCTGGA
>JAUQXD010000222.1 GCA_030834835.1 Thermoflexales bacterium
GCGCGCGGCGGAGTTATCCGTGCGGAAAGCTTATCAGCAAGCGAACGTGACGCCGAGCGACATCAACCTGTTTGAACTACACGATTCCGCGACGATTCTGGCCGCGATGTCGTTGGAGGCGGCAGGCTTTGCGCCGAAGGGTATGGGCGTGACATTCGCGGCGCGTGGCGGCATCGGGCGCGATGGGCAGATTCCTGTCAGCACGTTGGGCGGCCTGAAAGGGCGCGGCGATCCCGGCGGCGCGACGGGCGTGTATCAACTGGTCGAAGTGGTGCAGCAATTGCGCGAACAAGCCGGACCTAATCAGATCAAGAACGCTCGCATCGGTATGGCGCAGAATTTGGGCGCGACCGGCGCAACGGCAGTGACGCATATTCTAATTCGTGATGCGTAATGCGTATGTTACGCACTACGAATTACGCGATAGACACAGCAACCAATTTACATTGAACGGGTTATTAACCAACGGAGGCAATCATGGATATTCCACGCCACTGGCGACTCAAGTCACAACGCTACGCCCTTATCGGCGAAGTGTGCCCGAACTGCGACGCGAAGCTGTTCCCGCCGCGTGATGTGTGCCCGGAGTGCGGCGGTCCCGCCAAGGAACCGTTCGCGTTTTCGGGTCGCGGTGAAGTCTTCTCGTACAGCACCGTGTTTCAGGCCCCGGCCAGCCACGAAGAGCAGGCTCCATACACGGTGGCGTTGGTGAAGCTGGAGGAAGGCCCGCTGATCACCGCCCAGCTCACCGATGTCGATCGCAAGGATGTGAAGATCGGCATGCCGGTTGAGATGACGACGCGTGTGCTGCAGAGCAACGGGGATCGGGGCATGATCGTATATGGTTACAAGTTCCGGCCAACGGGTGTTTTGCACTAAACTTGACAAGTAACGAGTGACGGGTGAGTTGCTCACCCGTCACTCGTCGTTGTGCACTCATTCAGAGCGGAGGTTGAGATTTCTCGCCGCCGCTTTTTGCTTTAGGGTCGCGCCACCTTTTCCGGGTTAATGCTCAGTCTCACACTTGAGCGTGGCGGCAATAGCCACGGCCAGCACAGAGTCAGCCTCCAGTGTGCGGGTGCCTGGCTCCAGACCGGTCAGTTTGCCTGGCAAAGCCCTCATCGCCGCGATGAGCCACTCGGCGGCCAGATCAGGCGCGACTTTGCCGGTATCGATCACGAGGTCAAACAGGTTGGTCGAATCCGGGTGCGCGCCGTAAAACGTCTCAATGAAAGCGGT
>JAUQXD010000223.1 GCA_030834835.1 Thermoflexales bacterium
GAGCCGCCGCGCAAAATATCCAGCAGTTTCTCCTCCGCCGACGGGCCGGCCTGATCGATGACGCTCTTAATGCGCTGCAAGTAACTCTCGTAATTTTCCGCTGCCCGAATGGTCTTCGTCACCGTGCCGGACGCGGTTAGCCAGGCGACTTCGCCGCGCGTTTGGATGTGCGCGCCTGCCACATCCAGCCGTAGATCGCCCCAGGTTTCCCAATCGCCGTGCACCAGGCCGCGCGCCCCGGCCCTGTCCAGATACCACTCGCCCTCGCCGGGCCGCACGCCGTTCGTGCCGATGATCTCCGCCTCGTCGGCAAACAACGTCATGAACTCATCCACGCGCGACATGTCGCGCTGCGTGTAGCCGTCTTGGAAACGCTGCAACACCGCTCGAATTTGCTCGATGGTCATGGATTCACCTGCGCTTGAGGGTTTGACCTGATCATACTCTCGAACAGGTCAGAGGGTTCAGATCACAAAGCGCCCGATCGGCACCTTCAACCGATCGGGCGCGAGACCACCGCCAGACAGTTACTTACAGCACTTCGCGGCGCGAGATTTGCCACATCCCCAATAAACCGATGACCACTCCGCCGATCAGCCCCAGCGCTAGCGCCGTCGGCAGATAAGCACCCGTGTCTTCAAACACATACACCGGCAGCGCCCACGGGAACACCTTAGACCATTTTTCGGAGTTCATGATCATGAGGTTGGCCGTCGCCGCCACCATGCCGAAGCCGATCGAAACAGTGAAGCTGGACCAGCGCAGGCCGACAAACAAATGGATGGCGACGATCACCGTTCCGATCAACCCGATCAGGCCCATCGGCCGCAGGATGTCCCAGACCGGGATGGCTGCATTTAACGTCAACTCCGGGCTGACGACGTTGAGCAGCAACCCGCACAGGATCGTCCCGATCCACAACACGATCGTGCTGGCCGCCACCAACGTGAGGCTGATGAGCCATTTGGCCGCATAGATCGACCAGCGCGGCAGCGGGAGCGCGTATAAATGCTTCCATTGCTGCGTATTGTGATCGACGCCGCCCAGCAGCGCCGTTTCCAGCGTGATGTAGAGCGGCAGCATCAGTACCGCCCAGAACGTCATCATGTTATGAGCCAGGCCCTCCCAGGCCGATTCGGCGTCCAGCAGATAACTCGCGCCGCGCTGCCATAGCATGAGGAAGTTCAGCAGAACGACAGTGATCGGTGCGATGAGCACCATCCACAAGGCGAGGGTGCGTTTCAGTTTCAGCGTTTCCGAGCTCAACGCGCGGCGAATTGCGATAATTGGTGACATGGTGAATTCTCCGTACTATCCCCCTCCCTTCCAGGGAGAGGGTTGGGGTGAGGGTCAGGTTCGGGCTAATGCCCGTTCGTCAATTCCAAAAAGATGTCTTCCAACGATGGCTGATCGAGGCTGAGGTGATCCACTTCGAAACCCAGCCCGATCAACTGTGCGTTGAGGCGTGCGGGTTCATCGCGGCGTTTGACGGGAATGTGCAGGTAGCGATTGCCGTTGTGATGCACCGACCAACCCAGTTTCGTCAGGACCTGCGTGGCTTCATCGGGCCGGTTGACGCCCAGGCTCACCGTCTCGCGGCGCTGCGCGTGCAGGTCGTCGAGCGTGCCCTGAAACAGCATCCGCCCTTCATTGATGATGCCGATGTGCGTGGCGACCTGCTCCACTTCATTCAGCAAGTGGCTCGATAGAAACACGGTCGTGTTGGTGTCGTGCGGCAGCCGCCCGATCAGATCACGCATCTCGATGATGCCCGCCGGATCGAGGCCGTTGGTCGGTTCATCCAGGATCAGCAGATCGGGTTCGTTGAGCAACGCCAACGCGATGCCCAAGCGCTGCCGCATGCCCATCGAGTAGCCGCGCACCAATCGGTTGGCATCCTTCTCCAGGCGCACGATCTCCAGCACACGATCGATCTGATCCGGCCATGCGCCGATCAGCCGCCGCGTCACTTCCAGATTCTCGCGGCCGGTCAGGTGCGGATACAGCGAAGGCGCCTCCACCAGCGCGCCGACACGATTGAGCACGCTCAACCGTTGCCGCCGGATCGATTGATCGAAAATGCGAACGTCGCCAAAATCGGGCTTGATCAAACCCAGCAGCAGACGAATCGTAGTGGTCTTACCCGCGCCGTTCGGGCCTAGGAAGCCGTACACGCTGCGCTCCGGCACGCGCACATCGGCGCGATCGACGGCCATTACTTTGCCAAAGTGCCGCGTCAACATCGAGGTTTCAATTGCATGGTTGGTCATGTTGCCTCCGAGAATGATCTACTGCTATATCAACAATCCTGATCGTGTGTCATTCCTCGCTCTCTAACGTTCGCTCGGAATGACACTGCAGCAAGTTTTAGGCACGCGCCGCCATCATCCCTGTCGCCTGTGTCGCCTCAGCCGAAGCCGCCGGCAGCACATCGAAGATGGTCTCGGGCGTTTCGAGCGTGGCATAGGCCGCCGCGCCGAGTTCGCTCAGCAGTCGCCGCTCTGTCGGGGTGCCGTTTGCGCCCAGCGCGATCACCCGCGACTTGATGGGCAGCGACTTCAACCACGGCAGCACCGTCAGCGCGTTGATGTCGTACGTGGCGCAGTCCAGCAGAACGATGTCGGCGGCCAGCCGCTCTACGAGGTGCAAGGCCTGCGCTTCGCCGATCTCGCCGCTGATGTGCAAATCGCGCCGCTGGCGCAGCAGTCGCTTGATTTGCTGGCGGCGGTCTGCGCTGCCGATAATGATGATGGATGTGGTATGCATGATGCTGCCTCCGAAAAGTTGACCGTCCAAGCGTCATGCCCGAATGCTTCTATCGGGCATCCATGTTGAGTGACTCTGGATTCCCGCCGAAAGCGCGCGGGAATGACGATTGCCGCACTCGCTGTCTTACGGGTCAAGCATATCAAGCGGCTGTCGCAGGACAATCGTGGAGGTGTCTCAGATCAAGCGGAGAAGTGTCGCAACTTTGTCGTAAAAAGAAAACAGGGATGCCTGTTGAGCATCCCTGTCGGTTCAGTATAGAGGAAATTACGGCGCAGATTGTTTGGGAAATCTTCGCAGTTGATTATTTTCATCGTCCCACCAGTAAAAGTAGCCGTCGTCTGCCGCACGCTTATCTCGGCTCCATATGAGGCCATTCAGGTTTTTCAGCGAAATAGCGGCTTTTTCGCCTGAGTCAAAAACTCTAACCACTTCATCCTGCCAGATACAGGGTCCAGATAAATAGGTCGCGTCTTCGTCAGACGCATACTGGTTCACCGGACCGTCAATCATGGCTATCCCTACCCGCAACGTTCTATCTTTCGACACTCGCCTCAGCATAGTGTCTTGGTCCATACAAGCTATCAAGCCGGGCTGATTGTCCACATACTCAAGGTAGTAAATATTACCTGCCTCAACTTTTACTATATCCACCACGCGCACAATCATACGCTCATGCCCTTGTCTCTCTGGCATTTGCAGTTCAACATCAGCCTGGATATTGATGGGATCCGATCCTGCCTTGTCCATGGTCCATAATCCAGCATCAATCCAATATAGATTAGTCCCGTCAACCCGAAGACTGGAAGGGCAGGTTGCCCCGTCGAATAAAGCTTCCGGCGTTTCACCAGTTTTAGGCATTCTCATGACGACACCCGTTGATGTCTGCTTATCTTTGTCACAAGAAGTCCAATACACTGCTGTTTCATCGACCGCCAAGCTGGTTATCGCGTTATCGTCCTGCGCCAGAAAAAGCGCCTCGCCCCCGTTCTTGGATACGCTGCCAATGGCTCCCTTCCCTCCGCAACTCGCCCAATAGACGTTCTGCTCGTCCAGCTCGAGATCAGTAATACAGTTCAGTGACGTCAAAACGACGGGCCCAAAGTTATCCAGCGTAGGTGTCGGTAACAGAGATGGCGTCGAAACGATCTGTAGTGGAACACAGGCCGTCAAAGTCAGGATAAGCAGGCTGAAACACCACGCGATTGATTTGCTCATAGCACACATCACGTCCATTAACGTTCCAGCAGGGATACTTGTGACCGACAAATAACAACCAACTACCAACAACCACTCCTACACCTGACAACTCGGGCAGAAGTAACACGCCCCGCCCAGATACTGCATCTTCTGGATGCGCGTGCCGCACTCCGGGCACGGTTTATCGACGGCTTCACTGTCCATCAGGCGCACGTACTTGCCCGGCTGATTAAACAGATCGTATTCATCGTAGCGCCCGCCCTTCGCCGTGATCGCGCGCACGGTCTTGAGGATGGCGTTGTAGAGTTTGCGGCGCTGCGCTTTGCCGAGATCGGCAATCGGGTGTTTGGGGTGTAGACCGGCGCGGAACATGATGTCCTGCGCGCTGGCATTGCCCAGTCCGGGGATGAGTTGCTCCTGCGTCAGCAGACCCTTGACGCTGCGCTTCTCACCTTCGATCAGGGTGTCAATCAACGCGGAGAAATACTCAAACGTAAACGCGGCATCGACTGGAGTGGGCCGCATGTCCTTCACGTAGGGGCGGTCTTGCTCATGGCCCGCCTCATAGAGTTCCATCGCCCCCCACATCTGCGTGAACGCCGTCAAGAACGAGCCATCTTCAAACGCGAGGTGCAGGTGATACTTCGCGGGCAGCGTCGAACCGGCGGGATGATAGAGGATGCGGCCGCCGCATTCGCCAAACAGCAGCACATAGCCGGGTTGCAGCGGAATGGACAGCCAGCGGCCTTGCACGCGCGCCTCACCGATGATCTTGCCCGCCGTCAACTGCTCGAACTCGACGGGGGTGCGGTTGTACCACACAAACTTGTGCGGGCTGTTGCCCAGATGCCCGACGCGGATGGTCTTGCCGACCAGCGTGTCATTCATCTGCCTGGCAAGGTTGATGACTTCCGGTAATTCGAACATGGACGACCTCCTGATGGAATTGTCGTCCGCCCCTGGCTACAAATACACACTCACACCAGCACCAAGCGAAAATGACTTTGCTAGTGACCTGTAGCCTAAATTCTGCAACAAATTTGTAAGCACCCTGAGCGGAGTGCCGCGCTTCTTCGACTGCGTTTCACTTCGCTCAGAATGCGCGGCACGGAGTCGAAGGGGCGGTGATTCTGTTGCAAGACTTACACTACAGGTCACTAGGTGCTCGCAAGCGTTCGAATCAATGCCCAGGTCATCAGCAAATGACCAGCGATCCACATGTAACCCATTACGCTAAGCAGGCCTGGTTCCTTGACTGACCATGGAACAGATAGGTTTATCCTGTAAATCAGGTTGGTCTCAGGGGCAATCACCATATCCAATCCCATGTACAACCCCGCGATGATGTTTGCCAGTCAGGCCACGGCCTCCAGGGCAAGCAGTTGGGCGTTGTCTGAAAAGGCGGAGGCGAGCAGCGCCGAAAGAAACCAGATCAGACAGGCTGATAGAAAATATACATGGCGCTCTTTCACGTGACCACCTTAACCCCGACAATGTGCGCCTCGTCATTGCGAGCACCGCGAAGCAATCTCATGGTCGACTTGGAGATTGCTTCGGCGCAAACGACTGCGCCTCGCAATGACGGTGCGTGAGATCATTTGCTAAACTTCTTTACCCACGCCGCATCCATTACCTGCAAACGCTTCTTTTTCAAGTTCTCGCGCATCACCCACTGCACATCCTTGTCGTCGTTCTTTAGCCAGCGCTCCATCAGCCGCTTACCTGATGATGGCCGCGCGGCAACGATCACGCTCCAGCAATAGCCCAGGCCTTGTCGCAAAATTTTATAATCCTCAGCTCGCCGATCGGTCGCGGCGGCGATTGAGGCCGTGATCCGATCCAGATAACTCAACGCCCGATCGATCTGCGCCGGCTCGCGCAGCAACTTCGGTTCGGCTAACGCCGCCGCCACCGCCCGCTGCTCCAGCCAGTTACCCGACAGCCACGGCTCCAGGTGCGACAACAGATTATCCATATCCGCATCGCCGATGCGCTGCAACGCCATCGCCACACCCTCACGCGTGCGCCAGCGTGGATCAGAGGCGCAGCGGCGCAACATCGCCCAGCGTTCGATCTGCCCCTCGACGATCAATCGTCCTAAGCCTTCGACGCAGCAAAACGCCAGAAATTCTTTGGGCGAATTCACCGGCGCGCGGCTCGCGTCAAACGTCAGCCAATGATCGATTTGCTTCGCCGTGGCGACATCGGCCACCACGTGGGCCAGTTCCAGATTGCCGCGCGGACCGGGCAGGCCCGACTCTTGCATCATGTAGGCGTCCCAATCCACGCAGGTCTTCAACGCTTCGCGATACTGATCGGCTTTGGTCATGCGCCCTCCACGGGGAGACTTACGGTGAAGCAACTGCCTTCGCCTAACTGGCTCGTCACGCTCACTGTGCCGCCCATCGCTTCGATCAATTCTTTCACCAGCGCCAGACCCAGCCCCGCGCCGCCGTTGTCCTGCTGACGTGCCTGCTCCGATCGATAGAAGCGTTCCCACACATGCGGCAAATCTTCGGGCGAAATGCCTTCGCCCGTATCGCGGACCTCGATCGATGCGA
>JAUQXD010000018.1 GCA_030834835.1 Thermoflexales bacterium
TCGGAAGCCGCCGAACGAAGCGCGAAGCGCCTGGGGCTGTCGAGCGATCATGTTTACAACCTCGCGTTGATTGCGGCGATAATGGGCGTGCTGGGCGCGCGGTTGGGCTACGTGCTGGAGCACTTCACGATCTATCAAGCGTATCCGGCGCAGATCATCGCGCTTGATCTCAATACGCTGTCGGTGGGCTGGGGCGCCGCGATTGGCCTATTGGCAGCCTATGCGTATGCCCGCCGCAAAAGCATTGCCAATCGCAAGTTGTTGGATGCGTTGACGCCGGGCCTCCTCGTGCTGGCGGGCGGGCTGGCGCTGGCGGACTTCGCGAGCGGCGATAGCTACGGATCACCGGCGTCGCTGCCGTGGTCGATCGAGTTGTGGGGCGTGGCGCGGCATCCCACGCAGGTCTATCAATTGATTGCGGTGGGCGTGATCGCCGCGATCGAGTTGAAGAGTGATCGGGCGTGTGACGGCCTGCGTTTTGGCTTATTCATCGCGCTGTATGCCGCGTCCCGATTGATCATCGAAGCCTTCCGGGGCGATTCGGCCGTCATCAATGGCGTGCGCACCGCGCAGGTGTGGAGTCTAATCATTATGCTGGCAGCGTTGTGGGTAGTGCGGCAATGGGCACACACCGTGCCAGTACATTCATCTACCCTTAAGGTTTCAGACGATCAAGATCAGGTATACTAAAAACCAGATTATTCAGGGAGTTTATCGGTTGTGACTGATTTAACCCGGCGTGATTTTCTAAAATTTTCAAGCGTAGCCTTATCCGCGGCGGTCCTGAAGCCGTTTCCGCCCGATGAGGAGCGCCCGCAGCCCATCGGGTTGGGGCGTATTACCGATTGGCGCGTGTGGGCTTACCACGAACCTCGACCGGGCGCACGCCGCGAAGTCGCCCTGACGCGCGATCAGATCGTGGATGTGTTGGACGTGGTCAGCACCGAGGGGCTGCTGTCGCACAATTCGGTGTGGAACCTGACGAAGTATGGGTGGTTGTATTCGTCGTGGGTGCAGCCGGTGGAGCACAAGATCAACCCGGTGGTGCAGCGCGTACCCCGGAACGGCTTCTGGGCCGAGGTTAGCGTACCGTTTGTCGAGATGCGGGCCGCGCCTAAAGACACGGTCGCCAGGTTGTACCGGCTGTATTACAGCAGTGTGCATCTGGTCGTCAGCACGGTGCGAGACGACAGCGGCGACGTCTGGTATCAACTCAAAGACGATCAATACGAAAGCCGGGTCGAATTCGTGCGCGCCGAAGCATTGCGCCCAATTCCGCGCTCGGAACTGACGCCCATTTCACCTTTTGCGACAGACAAACGGCTGGAGGTCAGCCTGAAAGATCAGAAGGTGTTGGCGTACGAGGACGACAAACTCGTCTGGTCGACGCGGTGCGCCACCGGGGCCGCCTTCACCATCGAGGGCGTGGGGCTGGTCGATTTCACGACGCCGATGGGCGAGCACACCGTGGTGCGCAAGCGCCCTTCGCGGCACATGATGGGCTTCATCGGTCGCGCTGACGAATACGATTTGCCCGGTGTGCCGTACTGTACGTACTTTACACAGGATGGCGCGGCGGTGCATGGCGCGTACTGGCATAACGATTTTGGTCATCCGCGCAGCCACGGCTGTGTCAACGTGCTGGCCGAGGACGCCAAATGGGTCTATCGATGGTCGATACCGGTGGCCGCTTACGACGATGCGTTGTTGACGGTTGAAGACGGCGGCACCCCCATTAGCGTAGTCTGAATCTGCCCCAACGGGCGGTATGATTTGGATCATTGTGAGAATTTTCATCATCCCGTAACCTATAGCCTGGTTGCACGACTTAGGTGAAGATGACAAATGACCAGATGAAAGTCAGTATATTTGTCCCGCTTTTCTGACCGCGCATTGACATGGCAATTTCGGAATGGTACACTAGCTACAGAGTGTGGATGTGTCTGGATCACACTTCAACAGGGAGAGTAACATGAAGCCAAAGTATCTACTGGGTGGTTCACTGATTGTGGCGGCGGCCGCGTTTCTGATCGTGACCAGCATGACGGCCAACGCCCAATATTTCCTGACGATTACGCAGCTGCGCGACAAAGGGCAGAGTATGGTCGATCAAAGCGTGCGCGTGTCGGGTGCGGTCATCTACGAATCGACGTTATACGAGGTCCGCAACAGCGAGCCGTATCTGGAATTCGACGTGGTCGACACCGAAGATCAGATCGGCAAGCAGACGCCGCTGCGCATCGTGTACAAGGGTCCCAAGCCGGATCTGTTGCAGCCGCATGCGACGGCCATTGTGGAGGGGCATCTGGGTGCAGACGGCAAGTTCTATGCCGACACGCTGCTGTTGAAATGCCCGACCCGCTACGAAGAACAGTTCCCGAATCAGGTTGAGCAGCAGCCGGCACAGGGCTGATTGTCGTCAATGAATTGACAGAGAGATGGAGAGACGGAGAGATGTGGGCCTGGCTCTCCGTCTCTCTATCTGTTTTGTAATGGGGAGGTGAAGATGGTTCCTGATATTGGCTTAATTGCGCTGGTGTTGGCCGCCTTGAGTTCGCTCTATGCGCTGGTTATGGCAGCCATGGGCGGCAGTCAGAAACGGCCCGATCTCATCGAAAGTGCGCGCCGCGCCGTCGTCGTCGTGATGCCGCTGTTGACCATCGCGTGCCTGACGATCATCATTTCCAACCTCGTCGGCGATTATCACGTCGAATACACCTATCGCACCAGCAACAACACTACGCCCACATTCCTGCGCATCACGGCGCTGTGGGGCGGCCAGAACGGCAGCATCCTGTTCTGGAACTGGCTGATGTCGATTTTCTTGTTCTTTACGTTTCTGCGCCCGTGGAAGACCAATCGCGATTTGCTGCCGTGGACGATCGTGGTGGCGGTTGGCACGCAGGCGTTCTTCTTGCTGCTGGTGATCTTCTTCGCGAATCCGTTCAATCGGTTGTGGGTGGATGCGGCAGGCAACGTCAGCGCGGCGCTCTTCCAGCCGGCAGGCCTGCGGGCCTTCACCGCGCCCGATGGCACCGGCCTGAATCCGCTGCTGCGCCATCCCGGCATGATCATCCATCCGCCGATGTTATATCTGGGCTTCGTTGGCCTGGTCATTCCGTTTGCCTACGCGTTGGCGGCCATGATCGCCCGCAACAAGACCGATAGTTGGATCCGTGCGTCACGGCGCGGGACGTTGATTGCGTGGTTGTTCTTGAGTATTGGTCTGTTGCTAGGCGCGCGCTGGGCATACGACGTGCTGGGCTGGGGCGGCTACTGGGGCTGGGATCCGGTGGAAAACTCGGCGCTGTTGCCGTGGCTGACGGCCACCGCTTTCCTGCACTCGGTCATCATTCAGGACAAGCGTGGCATGTTCAAGATCTGGAACATGGTGCTGATTTTGCTGTCATTCTGTTTGATGATCCTGGGTACGTTCGTCACGCGCACGGGCGTCATCTCCTCGGTGCACTCGTTCGCGCGATCGAGCCTGGGCGTGCCGTTCCTGTCGTTTACGGCGCTGGTGTTCGTCGGTTCGGTTCTCTTGATCATCAGCCGCTCGAATTTGCTCAAGAGCGAAAACAAACTCGACTCGATGTTGTCGCGCGAGGCGATGTTCGTGCTGAACAACTTCCTGTTCATGACGCTGACGTTTACGGTCTTTGTGGGCACCTACTACTCGATGTTCAGCGAACTGCTCGTCAATGAGAAACTCACGGTCGGGCCGCCGGTGTACAATCAGTTGATCGGGCCGCAGGTGGCATTGCTGATCCTGTTGATGGGCATCGGGCCGCTGGCCGCCTGGCGCAAGTCATCGCCGGAGGGGCTGGGCAAGATGGTCTGGAAGCCCGCCCTCTTCGCGGTGATCGTCATGGTCGGGCTGTTTATCATCGGCTTGCAGATCATCCCGGTACTGCTGGGCTTTGGCCTGATCGCCTTTACGGGCGCGATCACGCTGTCGGAGTATTACCGGGGCGCGCGGGCGCGGCACCAATTATCGGGGGAGAGTTACTTTACGGCGTTGACGCGCTTGTTCGCGCGCAACCGGCGGCGTTACGGCGGCTATCTGATCCACGTTGGCGTGCTGGTGATGGGCATCGGTGTCATCGGCTCGGTCAACTTCCAGCAGCAGACGCAGCGCTCGTTGGCGCCGGGCGGCAGCATGACGGTGGGCCATTACACAATCACGTATAATCGCGGGCTGACGTGCAATCCGCAGTTTGGCATCAGCGGCGAGTGCGCCGAATGGTACACGGATCGCGGTCGTGACATACAGGTAATTGCCGGGTACATGACGGTTTCGCAGGCCGGCCAGCCGCCGGTGATTGTCGCGCCGTATCGCGAAGTGTTCTTGAACGGCACCGGCGAGTTGACCCCGCCCGGCATCTTGTCGTCAGTGGGTGAAGACTTATATCTGCTGTATCTGGGCGAGCAAAGCGGCTTTGGCACGATCAAAGCTTACATCAACCCGTTGATCCAGTTCCTGTGGATCGGCGGTATCATTCTGGTGCTGGGCACGCTGGTGGCGATGTGGCCATCGGCCGCCGAGCGGCGCACGGCCGTCGTGCCGCAGCGCGCGGCATTAGTTCCCGGCGGACGGTGAGTATGAGTCGATCAGTTCGATTTTTAGGCGGTAGCGTTTGGCTGGCGTTGGTGATCAGCCTGACAGTGTTGGCCGGGGTGGCGTCGGCGCAGGATGGCTCGCTACCGACGCCGGTGCCTGGTTCGCAGTCGCGCGCCGTGACACAAGATGAGGTGAACGCGATTGCGAAGCAGATGTATTGCCCGGTCTGTGAGAATGAGCCGTTGGATGCGTGCCGCACGGCGGCGTGTCAGCAGTGGCGGGCGCAGATCGCGCAAATGTTGAGCGAAGGCCAGACGGAGCAGCAGATCAAACAGTATTTCGTCGATCGCTACGGGCTGCGCGTGCTGGCGCAGCCGCCCGCCGAGGGCAATTCGCTATTGCTCTGGGTGCTGCCGCTGGTCGCGCTGATACTCGGCGGGGGCTATGTGGCGCTGTTGATGCGGCGGATGCGGGCGCGGGGCGCAGCTGCACCGGCGGACGCCGCGCCTAAAACCGGCGGGGACGAGTATCTCGATCGGGTTGAGCAAGATTTGAAGGACTATTAGAATCAGCGAATCGGCGAATCAGCGAATGGCTGATCCTCCGTGCGCTCGTTGATGTGCTGACTGAATCGATATGAGCGAACTTCCAACTGAACCATCGGAACAGACCCCGGTTGAGGGGACTACGGCTGACGAGAACGCGCCGGTAGGCGCGCGGCGCTATGTGGTCTTTGGCCTGGTGGTGGTTTTCATCGGCTTTCTGGCCTGGGGACTGTTTACGCGCAATCAGACGCAGCCCACCTCTGGCCCGGCGCCCGACTTCTCGCTGACTTTGTACGACGGTTATCACGGCAATGCGGAGAAGTCGCCCATCAAGTTATCGGAACTGCGCGGCAAGGTGGTGCTGATCAACTTCTGGGCATCATGGTGCATTCCGTGCGCCGATGAAGCCGCCGACCTTGAAGCGGCCTATCGAATGTACAAAGATCGCGGCGTGGTGTTTCTGGGCATCGACTGGCTGGATAATGAAGCCGATGCGCGCAACTACCTGAAGAAGTTCGACATCACATTTGCGAACGGCCCGGACTTGCAGACGAAGATCGGCCCGATGTATCGCCTCAGCGGCGTGCCAGAGACCTACGTGCTGGACAGGCAGGGCAACGTGCGCTTCACTAAGATCAGCCCGGTGTCCACCGCCGAACTTGCCACTTGGTTTGAGCAGCTGTTGAAAGAATGAATTGACAGGAGGCATGCGTATGTTGGTCAAACAATCGATACGAGCCGTATTTGAACACGGCGCATTTCGCCCTTTGACTCCCTTGCGCGAGCCGCTGCTCGAAGGCCAGCAAGTCGAAATTGTCGTGGAGACGAATGAATCTGCCGGGGATGTGCTCAAACTCGCGGCCAAAGTCTATGAAGGTCTTTCAGCTGAAGAAGTGCGTGATATTGAGCGCCTCGCGCTTGATCGCCGTAACTTTTTCGCCGACAGGTCGTTGACCTGATGATGCCGCGAGCATTGCTGGATACCGATACTCTATCGGCGGTGATGAAACAACATCCGGCCGCGGTCACCAGGGCAACCGCCTATCTGGCAGAGCACGGGCAGTTGACTTTCTCGACAATCACGCGCTATGAAATCCTGCGTGGCCTGGCGGCTAAGCGTGCTGTTGCACAGCTGGCCGCCTTTGAACGGCTGTGTTCGATTTGTACGATTTTGCCGCTGACGGATGCGGCCATTGTTCGTGCGGCTGATGTTTATGCTGATCTGTATCAACGTGGACTACCATTGGGTGATGCCGACATCTTGATTGCCGCGACGG
>JAUQXD010000019.1 GCA_030834835.1 Thermoflexales bacterium
TCAAATCGCTACGTGTTCTTCCAGCATCCGTTACAAGGACAACGTGTCTGCGCTCGATCTCGGCCTGGCAACGATCGCTCAACTGCGCCCGGTCACGTTTGATTGGACGAATAACGGCGAGCACGATCTGGGCTTTGTCGCAGAGGACGTGGATCAGGTTACGCCGCTGCTCACGACGCGAAATGCTGAAGGCCAGATCGAAGGCGTGAAATACGATCGCGTCAGCGCGGTGCTGGTCAAGGCTGTGCAGGACCAGCACCAGCAGATCATCGAACTGCAACGCCAGAACGCCGAATTGCAAACGCGCCTGGCTAATCTCGATCAAACTGCGTCGCCCACTGCGTTCAATGTCTTCAATCTGCTCAGTGTGATCACCGGCGGTGGATTCATCTATCTATTGATCCAACAACGCCGATCGAAGCATAGCCTGGGATGAAGCGGGCCGGAGACGGCTGGTGGATCAATCGGGGCGGGGGCTACACTCTTTTCCAAGGAGATTCACATGAAACACTCTCGGTTGTTGGCGGTCGTAGCGATGGTCGCGTTCGCAGTACTGGCGTTGACGGTGGGACTGGCCCAGGCGCAAACAGGCGTAGCACCGAATGGCCCGACGGGCGGCGGCGGCCCCGGTCCGGTGGGCGAAGGCTTTTTATATCAGGGCCGGTTGGAAAATGGCTTCGGGCCGGTGACGGGTAATTGTGATTTCCAGTTTAGCCTGTGGGATCAATCGGGCACGGGCACACCGCCGACGGGCGGGGTTCAAATCGGCACCACTGAAGTTCATTCCAATATCGCCGTGAATAAAGGGCTGTTCGACGTCGTGCTGAACTTCAGTCATCAATTTGGGCCGACGGCCTTTATCGGCGACGGCCGCTGGCTGCAAATAGCGGTGCGCTGCCCGGCGGGGATCATTGGCCAGTACACCACGCTGAGTCCCCGCCAGCCGTTGTGGGCCACGCCCTATGCGATGAGCCTGATGCCAGGCGCGACGATCAGTGGATCGGTCAGCGATGGGGGCACGAACCTTGGCCTGTTGAACCTCAACAACACCAACAGCCAGGGCCACGCGCTGGTCGCCGTCACCGATTCGCCAACGTCCACTTCTATCATTGGTATATCTAACGCCGATACCGGCTTTGCCCATGGCATCAGCGGCTTAACCACTGCATCCCAGGGATCGGGCGTTTTTGGGACCAGCTCCGGATCACAGGGCAAAGGTGTTACGGGCTACAGTTCCAACGGGACGGGCGTCTACGGCCTCAACGGCTCATGGGTTATTCCCGGCAGCAGCGACTCGATGGGTGTCTATGGCCTCTCCACCGTGGCCGATGGCAGCGGCGTGATGGGTGAGGCGAACACGGGCACGTCGGCCAAAGGTATCTACGGGCGCAGCACGACCGGCTATGCCGGTTATTTCGCCGGCACGGTCAACATCGTCGGCACGTTGATCAAATCGGGCGGCTCGTTCAAGATCGATCATCCGCTCGATCCGGCCAACAAAACTCTGTCACACTCGTTTGTCGAATCGCCCGATATGAAGAATATCTATGATGGAACGGTCGTGCTGGATAAACATGGCGAAGCGGTCGTCACGCTGCCCGATTGGTTTGAGGCGCTCAATCGGGACTTCCGCTATCAGTTGACGTGCGTGGGCGGCTACGCGCCGGTCTACATCGCGGCCGAAGTGAACCACAACACGTTCAAGATCGCGGGCGGCAAGCCGGGCCTGAAGGTGTCGTGGCAGGTGACGGGCACCCGCCAGGATGCGTGGGCCAACGACCATCGCATTCCGGTGGAAGAAGACAAACCCGCCGCCGAGCAGGGCACCTACCTGTATCCGCAAGGCTATGGCCAATCGCCGGAGGTGAAGTAATGAAACGCTACGTAATCTTGATCGGGTTGTTGATCCTGGCAGCCGCAGTCACCACATCGGTGCAGGCGCGATCTGAAGCGCCCCAGGCCACCTATGACTTGACGTGGAGCAGCATCGACGGCGGCGGCGGATCGAGCAGCGGCGGCGGATACACGCTCGATGGCACCATCGGCCAGGCAGACGCCGGAAGCCTATCGGGCGGGGTTTATTTGCTGGGCGGCGGCTTCTGGAGCGGCGTGCCGGCTTTGACGTATCGTGTGTACTTGCCGGTGGTGCTGCGCTGAGACAACATCAATTGGCCTGAAGTCCATGTCATATACGCTCGCTCATCGAGATCATCGGTGAGCGAGCGTTTTGTCGGCGATGCGCCCCTCAACAAGCCGGGCACCGGCCTGGCCACAGGTGTGTGTTTTGCAATCCTTGACGAATAACGGGTCGTCAGATACAATCGACCCTCGCCTGTCCTTGAGAACCTATGTTTGACAATCTGACCGGGAAACTTCAAGAAGTCTTTAAGAAACTATCGAAACGCGGCAAGC
>JAUQXD010000224.1 GCA_030834835.1 Thermoflexales bacterium
CTGACCGGGCTTCTTCACAAACTGCAATAACGGATCATGTCCGGACTCCAGCCCGATATACACCCGCTTCAAGCCCAGGTCTGCTAATACTCGATGGTCCTCCACGCTTTTGCGCGTGCCGGTGAAGGCGTCGAGGAAGGCGTAGATACCCTCACCCCCGGCCCTCTCCCTGGAAGGGAGAGGGAGCGCGCGGCTGCGCGCGGGTGAGGGTTCAATCTCTTCTCGAACAATCTCCAGCATCGGCACGAGCCGCGCCATCGGGATCGCCAGCGCATTGGCCGCGCCCAGAAAGATCGATCGTCGCCGCAACCAGATCGAATCGCCCAAGTATTCACGCACCTGCCGGATGTGCAGACGAAACTCGTCGGGCGTCTTGACGCGAAAGGCTTGATGGTAAAGATCGCAGAAGGTGCACGTGTTAAACGAGCAGCCTTCAGTCGCTTGCAGCACCAGCGCCAGATATTGATCGGGCGGCAAAATCCCGATCGGGCTGTAGACTTCCGAAAATCGCGCCGCATCCAATCGAGCAGCCGCACTATCGAAACGCGCGCCGCGTTCGATTGCCGTTAGGACATCACGCAATTGAGTGGGGGAATCGGGCGGCGTGAGCCACTGCCAATCGGGGGCGGGCAGCGCGTCGAGAAGTGCCCGCAGCGCAGCGGCTGCGATATCGATCAGGTGATCGGCCTCGGTATGCTCAAGCCACCGTCGTTGCCGACAATCGGCGTCGGTCCATTTTTGCAGCACCTGGCCGTTTAAGCTGCGCCGATGGTGGTGGCCGCCGTGCGGCCCGCCTTCTTTGTAAAAAGAGTAAAAACGTCCCGCGCGGTCGTAGACGATGACGGTATTGACATTGATCGCCACACTCAGCGAATCCGCTTTGAGGCTGAGCGTGTAGGCGGTGTCACGCCAGCGGCCGCGAACGATCATAATTTACCGGACGATGAGCACCGGCACACGGGCCTGATGCAGCACCCGGTGACTGATGCTGCCCAGCAGCGCGCCCTGCCAGTCGCTGAGGCCGCGCGACCCCATGACGATGAGATCATACTGCTCGGCTTCGGCCACGTGCAGAATCGCCTCGGCGGCCGGGCCTTGCAGAACGTTGGTAGCGACCACGACGCCGCGCGCGGCCAGTCGGGCTGCCACTTCATTGATCAGTTCTTGCGCCTTGAGCGCCGTTCTGCTGGTCAATGTTTCGTAGTCCGGCTCGCCCAGAAAGGCTGGAATCTTATCGTAAGCGTACACCAACCCGATGGCGGCTTCGGAACAGGCGGCGATCTTGATCGCCAGTTCCAGCGCGTGTTCACTGTGCGCCGAACCGTCGTAGGCCACCAGAATCTTGTTGAAGGCGTTCATGGTTGACCTCCTTGCATCCTGGCTGTTCGCCGTTGACGCCGCATTTTTGTCACACCGGTAGCGCGCCTGCGTCGCCGCGTTACCCGCACTAATGATTCATTCAACGTCCCGCCGGGACGCTCTACGGGTTTAATTCAGACCACACAGGTTGTGGACTGCTCGCGCATTTCGGTGTTCATGCGGTCTTCACAGACAAATCTCCCGCAGTGCGGACTGCGGGAGATGAGTTTGACTTAGCCTTCGGCAAATGGATCGTAGCTGCCCGCGCCCGCCCACACACAGTGAACGTGATCGTCCAGGCTGCATTCCAACCCCAGCGCGCATTCCTGTTTCTTCACGCGGAAAGCATCGGCTAAGGCCAGGAAATCATTCTCAGGATACACCCGCGTCTCGATGAGTTTGGCGTCTTGCCGCACGGCCGCACAGTACTGCTGTTTGACGACGACTTTCTCTTCCATGTTAATCGGTCTCCCTTTCCGATATGATGCTGCACTTATATGCTACCTGTCCCTGAGCATAATCCCTAGTGGCAAATGTCATCGGGCAGGGGCGATAGTCATCACCGGATCAGGGACGCAGGCCCGTAATCTTGACCATAACCCGCGTTTGAGCGGCTTTTGCCAGGGCCGATGGGTCGAGCGCTTGCCCATCGGGCGTGAGCGACACCCCCAGATACTTTTGATACTGCGTAGCGGCCTTCAACAACTCGATCAAACTCGCGGCGACTTCGGCCTGATCTTCGATGGCTTGACCGTGGCCGATCAGTTCACGGCCCTGCAGGTGAACTTTCACCGTCGCGCCGCCACGCAGGTTCTTCCACCACGTCCGATCGGGTGAGCTGACGATCAAGAGTTCGTCGCCGCTC
>JAUQXD010000225.1 GCA_030834835.1 Thermoflexales bacterium
TGGCGGCTGGACAGGTCACGTCGTTGGAGACTTTGTGTGGTGCGCTACCCACGGATGCCACGGCGGCCTTTGTCGCTTACGCGCAAAGCCGCGGCGTGGTGCAGCAAATAGTCGACGCCTACGGCAGCACCGGCATTCAGGCCCTGCTGGCCGCCTATCGTGATGGCGCCTCGTGCGCGGGCGGCGTCGAGCGCGGCCTCAATACGACGCTGACGGGGTTAGAATTACAATGGCGCGCGGCGCTTAGCCCGGACAGCGGAGCCGCCACGCTGGCAAAAGGCTTTGGCCCGTGGCTGCTCATTCTGGCGGCGGTGAGCGTTCCGTTGATCGCAATGCTGGCGAGCCGTAAGAGAAGATGATCGGTCGATCCGTCAATTGGTAATCGGTCAACTGGTCACCGATCACCGATTACTGATCAACCGATTACCACTCACTCATCATTCGTTACGCAGTACGGTTTACGCATTACAACTATCTCACTATTGCACTACTCCACTCAATGACTAACCTCATCTTCATGGGTTCACCGCAATTCGCGGTCCCGACACTGGAAGCGCTGACTCGCAGTTACAACGTGCTGGCCGTTTACACGCAGCCGGACAAGCCCGCCGGCCGTGGCAAGACGCTGACCGCCGTGCCGGTAGCACAGTGGGCGGCTGAGCGCGGCCTGCCGATCTATCAGCCGCGCTCGTTTCGGAAAGACCCAACCGCGATTGAGCAGCTGCGCGCTCTGCAACCCGACGTAGTCGTCGTGGCCGCCTATGGCCTGATTTTGCCACAGGCCGTGCTGGATGTGCCACGCTTCGGCTGCGTCAACGTGCACGGTTCGATCTTGCCGCGCCATCGCGGCGCCGCGCCCATCGCGGCGGCGATTCTAGCCGGCGACGCGGAGACCGGCATCACCATCATGCAGATGGACGCGGGCATGGACACCGGTCCGATGTTGTCCGTCGGGCGTGAACCGATCCGATCGGATGACACGACAGCTTCGCTGAGTGAACGACTGTCCCACCTCGGCGCGCGATTACTCATCGAAACATTGCCCGGTTATTTGAGCGGCGCGATCACGCCACAGGTTCAACCGTCCGAGGGCATCACGCACAGCCCCAAGATCAACAAAGCCGACGCGCAGATCGATTGGGATCGTTCGGCGATCGAGATCGATCGGATGGTGCGTGCGTATATTCCGTGGCCGGGCGCGTTTACGGGGTGGAATGGGCAGATGGTGAAGATTTTGCGAGTCAGCGAAACGGCGAATCAGCGAACAGGCGAATCAGCGAATTAGCCGGGAACAGTACTTCGATTGGCCGATGGCGCGATCGGGGTGGTAACGGGCGACGGCGTGATCGAGTTGAAAGAGATTCAATTGGCCGGGCGTAAAGCTTTGTCGGCACAAGACTTCGTGCGCGGGCAGCCGGGCTTCATCGGAGCAACGTTACTCCAAATGCAATGATTTACCGCATTGCAATCAAGGATATTGAACCATGTTCGTCGATGGTGCCGAAGGATGCGCTTATTGCTTTATGATGCCGGTTGCGCTCATCGTAATAATCGGTGTGATAAAAATCCTGAGAGCAATCTTTGATAGGAGTTATTGGCCATGAGGCTACGGGATAAGAAGCAAAATCTAATCACAGCCGGCTTCTACACCCGCCACGTCTCTTGAAATCTTGCTATTCACGCACCACGCACTACGCAACACGGAGGCCATAATGAGGCTGCAAAACAAGAAGATCGCGTTTCTGGTGGACGAGGGTTTTGAAGACCTGGAATTCTGGGTTACCGTGATGCGGCTGCGCGAAGAAGGCGCGGCCGTCATCGTGGTCAGTCACGATGGGCCTAAGACCTATCGCGGCAAAGTCGCGCTGGAAGCCACTTCGGTGACGAACTTCACCACGCTCGACGCCGCCGACTTCGACGCGGTAGTGGTGCCCGGCGGCTGGGCGCCCGACAAGATGCGGCGTTACGCCGACGTGAAGAACTTCGTCAAAGCGATATACGATGCGGGCAAGATCGTCGGCCTGATCTGTCATGCGGGCCTGGTTGGCATTTCAGCCGGCATCGTCAAAGGCCACACCGCAACCGGCAGCCTGGGCATCAAAGACGATCTGGTTAACGCGGGCGCAACGTGGGTCGATCAACCGGCGTTCCGCAGCGGCAACCTGGTGTGGGGGCGCGTCGTGGCCGACATTCCCGACTTCTGCCGTGAGTTGGTTGCGGCGATTGAGAAACCGTAGGTACGCAGTA
>JAUQXD010000226.1 GCA_030834835.1 Thermoflexales bacterium
CCCCCACAACTCCCCCCGAAACGCCTTATCCAACGCGCCGGGTAGCAACCCGTCAGGTTCTATTCGCGATTTGAATCACCACTCAGCGGATGGCACGTCTAGTCGTTGTTGACTTTGAAGTTCTTCTCCCCCGCTTCAATCCGCACCTTCAGGCGATTTTCCTTCGGCGGAATGGGGCAGGTCCAATTAGGATTGTAAGGTTGTTGAGTTTTGTCCAAGCCTGCCATCAGCCACAATCCTGGCAAAGTACCGGGTTCGCTGGTAAAAAGCGCCTGCAGACGGGTGGGTTTGCCCGTGACAAGCACTCAGTTGTCGGTACGCGAATAGAATTGCATGCGCCATTCATCAATACCTGCGTTAGCTTGCGCGTCATCTTCAGTCAGGCAGCCAATCGCTACAGCGGCTATGTACCGGGGGGCAGGCTCGAATGAGATGAGCGACCATCGTATGGCGGCAGGGGGCGAATCCGCGATCGTTAACACCTGGGGTGGTTCATCGGGTCTCACAGACACCTGAAACTGATCAAGCCCTTGCGCCAGGCCGCCGCCTGTGGCTTTCAGGCACGCCTCTTTGCGGGTCCAGCCATTGAAGACGGCCCGTGTTTGTTGATGTTCTGGCAAGCTGCAGAGTGCCTGGTACTCCGCCGTAACGAAATAACGCGCGGCAATCTGCCTGAGATCAGGTAAGGGCCGCACGTGTTCAAGATCGACACCCACCTCGTGTGTCCGTGTCACCGCACACAAAGCAAGCTCGTCGGAGTGGGCCAGATTGAACTGTAGCCCACTGCCACTGAATTCTTCGGCCAGGTAGGGTTTGCCGTATGGACCCGGTTTGAAGCGTATATTATGCGAGGCAAGGTTGAGATAGCGCCCCAGTATCTGACGTAGACCGCTATGACTGACAATAAATCGCCGCCGATCGCGTTCAAAGTGAAACCGATCAGATCGAGCCTGTTCGTCAGGCGAGAGCAGCCGCGCGAGAGCGTCGATTCGATCGGGGGGCTGCTCAAGCGCCATGCGCCAGATGTGTAGCTCGCCGCCTGGGAGAACAGGCTGCGCCGGGGGGAGTCGCCATTCGTGATCGATCTCGATCATGATCCCCGCTTTTCCGATAAGCGGCTCATGGCTTGAAGTAAATCTTGCATCACACTGCGCAGCAACAACGGTCGCAGCTCATTGAGGAAGAAGTGATGACCGGGGAACATGCGCAGGGCGAAAGAACCCCGTGTCTGCTCCCGCCAGGCCGCTAACTGGGCGCGGCTGACCAGGCTGTCGCGCAAGCCACCCAACGCTGAGATCGAACAGGCGAGGGGCTGGCCGGCCTGATAGGTGTAGGTCTCATTCATCGCAAAGTCGGCGCGTAAGATGGGATACAACAATTCCATCAGTTCGGCGCGGCGTAGAATTTCATCCGGCGTACCATTCAGGTCTGCGATCTTGCGAATGAACTCGGCCTGTGGCAGCTGATGAATCTGCGGCTCGGTGCTGGCGACCTGAGGAGCGCCGTGCGCTGAAACAACGAGATGAATCAGCGGCGGTTGTCGGGAATGATCGATCTGACGGGCAAGTTCGAACGCGATCAGCGCGCCCAGACTGTGCCCAAAGAAGGCATAGGGCCGATCGAGATACGGTTGGATGTCTGCCGCCAACGCTTCCACTAAGGGCGCACAGCTGCTCAATAGCGGTTCGCCCAGGCGATTCTCGCGGCCTGGATACTGAATGGCACAGACTTCGATAGTGGGCGGCAGGTCGTTGGGCCAGGCGCGAAACACCGAGGCTCCGCCTCCGGCATAGGGGAAGCAGAACAGGCGCAGGGTGGCCCGTGGGTTGGGCCGGGGGCGACTCACCCCGGCCGAAGTCGGTCGTGTTATCAGCATGGTCATGGGTGGCACAACAGTGAGCGATTATGCTGCCAGGATTTCCAGTTGACCGGTGCCGTCGAGCGTAGCCAGATCGATCCTGGCATGGCCTCGGACCTTGACGTAGTTGAGCGTCAGGGTGCCGACGAGCTGCACAGTGCCGACAGCGTGTGCAAAATCGGCGTGTGTGAGATCACAGCGATCGCGTTCGAGCCGCAGCCCCAATTCGGTGCCGCCTTGCGTGGCGGTGAACTTGACCAACACGTAACCACGCTCGATGGCTTGCTGGAGTTCCGTGGCAGATGGGTAGCGCCGGGTGTTGAGCGGCTGATCGCCTTGCGCCAGACGTTGTACGAGTTCATCCATGAGGTTATCTCTCCTTACTCTCCGGCCGGTTGCCGGCGGGCATCTTCTTCCATCTTCTTGCGCAGGCTGAGCGGACGCATATCGGTCCAGATTTCTTTGATGTAGGCCAGGCATTCGTCTTTAAGACCGCTCTTGCCTGCGTCATTCCAGCCGAGTGGATTCTCGCGATCGACTGGCCAGATGGAATACTGCTCTTCGTGGTTCACGACAACTTTATAAAGTGTCGTGTCTTCTTGTTCATCGTGGTTCATGGTTGATTCTCCCGGTAGGATGTGAGATCGATCGATCGGACGACGGCCGTCCGATTGTCAGGGCGTCAACGACAGGGTGCCTTCCACATTCTTGTCGACATTGGTTCGGTCGGACAGCATCGGATGGAATTGCAGATTGGCCCACATGAGAATGAAGTCTTCCCGGTGCGGATGGCCCAGCTGTTCGTTCTGGCCGGTGGTGTGAATGCTCAACGAGTTCTCCAGATTGCCCAGGTCCACGATCATGCGTTCCGAGACGGCGTGGATGACGGTAAAGGGCCTGGTCCACCGGAACGAGGCGGCGTTCACCGCGAATTGGTCACCCGGCAGCGAGGTGGTCTGGCTATTAAACAGCAGGTTCAGCGGTTTGACGGAACTGAACGTGATGTGCGGGAACTGCACTGTGTGCAGATTGCCCCAGGCCCAGCCCTGTGGATCCTTGCCGGCGTTCTCACTGAGCCAATTCACCGTTTGCGTGAAGCTGCGCCGGATAATATCGTCGCGCGTCTCGCGTTGGGGCGTCGTCGTGTCGTCGAACCAATGATTATCCGCTTCCGTCACAAGATCGACCAGCATGGGCACATGTTGATTGCCATGCCGTTCATAGCGGCCCGCCAGATAGGTCTGGGTCAGGTTGTCGCCCAGCTCGTCGCCGATGGTGTTTTCCACCATAAAGATATACCACCGTTCATAGATCGTGGCCCCCACGCGATCGCGCTCAAGGTACAGGTCCCAATTCTTGACCAGCTCCAGCGCCTGCGTCTCCAGATCAGTCGCCGGTTGAACGGCGGGCAGGAGATACGGGCGCAGTGCTTCGGCAGGCAGCGAATAGGTCTGCGCTTCTATGGCTTTGATGTCGTCGATGGTCACGTGATCGTTCGCCGCCAGCAAATCACTGATGCGCTGGACGCGATAACCGGGGAACCAGTCATAGGCCAGCAGATACGGATAATCATCCGTCGTTACGCGATTGTTCGCCGTGGCAATGTAGCCGGCCGGCGGATTGAACGAAGTCGGCAGTTCGTCGAATGGAATAAAATTCTGCCACTCATATTCGCCCGTCCAGCCGGACACCGGCACCAACCCCTGGTGTTGCTTGACACGAATCGGCGTGCGTCCCGTCGCCTGGTAGCCGATGTTGCCGTCAACATCCGCATATACCATATTCACGCCAGGTGCATCCCAGTGACTGAGCGCCGTGCGGAAGTCGTCCCAGGTGGCCGCCAGATTGACTTCGCGCATCGCCTGCGCCAGCCGGTTGCCGTCGTACATGGTCCAGCGCATAGCCAGTGGCTGGGTGTTGGTAATGCCGCTCCACAGGCTCATCGCCTCGGTCATGATCGGCCCGTGGCGGGTAAAGACAATATCAAGTGGCACCGGATCGCTGCCCTTTACCGCAATCAATTCGTGCTTCACTTCGACGGGCTGCCATTGGCCCTGATATTCGTACTGCGTCGGCTGCGCGTCATTATCAAACTTTTCGATGTAGTAATCTTGCACATCCTGACCCAGCGTCGTCTCGCCCCAGGCAATGTTTTGATTGTGCCCGATGACGACGAACGGTGTCCCGGGCAGGCTGAAGCCGGTCACGTGATAGCGGCCGCCGTGCAGATCGTTCTCATACCAGAACGACGGCATCTGCAGACCCAGATGCGTGTCGTTTTCCAAAATGGGTTTGCCGGTGGCCGTGCGACTGCCATGCACCACCCAGTTGTTGCTGCCCCAACCTGGCGCCGGATCCCCCACCAGATCATCGATCGCGTCCAGCACTTCAAAACGGCCATCACGCAGCCAGCTATAATTGCCCACTTCCGGCGGTACGATCACCGGCGTGCCCTTGGCATAGGGCGTGAACAGGTCCTGGGCGCCTTCCAGCCCAACCGTGGCGATGACTTGCGCGCGGAGCAGCTCCATCCGATAGTTATGGCTCAACGACAAAGCCATCAGATTGGCAATGCTGAGCGAATCCACCGGTTGCCAGGGTTCCGGATTCACGCCCACCATGACGAATTCGACCGGCAGCCGATCGCGATGACTATCGATATAGGCATTCACCCCCGCCGCATAATCTTCCAACGAAGCACGGGTATCCGCGTCGAGTAAAGCCCAATCCTGCTCGGCGGAACGCCACAACCCGATCGT
>JAUQXD010000227.1 GCA_030834835.1 Thermoflexales bacterium
GGCTTCGACGCTTGAAGCGGTGTCACTCGACTGGCAAACGGCGCTCTACGCCGAACGCAAGCGCCAGAAAGCGCTGATCGAACAATCGGGTTGTGAAGACGCCCCGGATTGGATCAAACAGTTGGTGCTGGCCGCCGATCAATTTATCGTCGATCGCGCGTTTGGATCAGAGATCGGCCAGAGCGTCATCGCGGGCTATCACTGGTTTGGCGACTGGGGCCGCGACACGATGATCGCGCTGCCGGGCCTGTGCCTGACGACGAAGCGCTACGACGTCGCCAGAACGATCGTGCGGACGTTTGCCACCTTTGTCGATCGCGGCATGCTGCCCAATCGTTTCCCCGATCAGGGCGAGAAACCCGAGTACAATACGATCGATGCGACGCTGTGGTATTTCCACGCGATCGATGCGGTGGTGGCTGCCGCCGCCGATTGGACGCTGGTGCGCGACCTGTATCCTGTTTTGAAAGATATTCTGGCGTGGCACGTCAGGGGCACGCGTTATAATATTCATGTGGATAAAGACGGCTTGCTCTACGGTGGCGATCCGACCGTGCAGCTGACGTGGATGGATGCCAAAGTGGACGACTGGGTGGTGACGCCCCGCATCGGCAAGCCGGTGGAGATCAACGCGCTGTGGATTCACGCGCTGCGGATTATGACGCGCTTTGCGCGGCAGCTGGGTTTTGAGCACGACGCCGCCGATTACGCCCTGCGCGCCGAACAGGCGGCGGCCAGCTTTGCGCGACGCTTCTGGTATGCCGAAGGCGGCTACCTGTATGACGTGATCGACGGACCGGCTGGCAATGATGCCTCGCTGCGACCCAATCAATTGTTTGCGTTGTCGCTCATGCCGACGTTACTATCGCATGATGCGGCGGTGTCGGTGGTGAATGTGTGCGCGAAGGAATTGCTGACCTCGTTCGGGCTGCGCTCGCTGGCGCCCACGCACCCGGACTATCAGGGCAAGTTTACGGGCGATCGCTACACGCGCGACGAGGCGTATCATCAGGGCACGGTGTGGGGTTGGCTCATCGGCCCGTTTGTCGAGGCGCACTTCACCGTGTTCAAAGATCACGCTGCCGCCCTGAGTTATCTCGCGCCGTTTGAGCAGCATCTGCGCGATGTGGGCCTGGGCACTATCGGCGAGGTATTTGAAGGCGATGCGCCGCATCTGCCCAAAGGCTGCGCCGCGCAAGCTTGGAGCGTGGCTGAGGTGCTGCGGCTGTGGAAAGTGCTGACGAGTGACGAGTGAAACATCCGCCACGGCAACCGCGACGGGTCCAACCCACTAAGAGTGATACGATAATGCCCGACCAATCTCTTGACCACTCTGTTGATGCTGGCCGGAACACCAGCGCCGATCCCAATGCGCTGGCGGAATTAGCCGACTTGCGATCTGCGGTCGAAACGCTGCGTCGCCAGAACGCCGAATTGACGGCGCTGCGCCAGAAGCTGGAAGATGATCAGCGCCGCTATCGCGAAGTGTTCGATCTGGCGCCGGACGGCTATGTGTTGACCGACCTCGACGGCACGATTACGGATGCCAATCGCACGGCGGCGGCCCTGCTCAGCGTGCGGCAGGATTTCCTGCCGGGCAAGTCGCTGCTGATGTTCATCGACGAGGCAGAGCACGCCGCACTCCTCGCCCGGATTGCGCAGTGGCGGACAGCCGATCCGGATCTTCCGTCGCTGCCCATGATCGGCCGTGGCCAGATTCAACTGCGCGTCTACAAAGGCGCACCCTTTCCGGCCGCCTTTGCCTTAAGTCCCTCGCGCGACAGGCGCGGCGAGATCACGGGCTTGCGCTGGTTGCTGCGTGACCTATCGGAAAGCACCCGCACCGAGCAGGCGCTGCGCGAGAGCGAATATCACTATCAGACTTTGTTTGACAATGCCGGCGACGCGATCTTCATCCACAACCTGACCGGTCGCTATCTGGAGGTGAACCGGGTGGCCTGTGAAAGCCTGGGCTATACCCGCGAAGAACTGCTGCAGATGACGCCCGTCGACGTGAACGCGCCCGAGTTCGTCAGCGAGATTCCAGATCGGATTGCGCGGCTGCGCGAAGCCGATCACATTTTCTTCGAGACGGTCTACGTCCGGCGGGATGGCACTGCCATCCCGGTCGAGTTGAACAGCCGCATGATCGAGTACGCCGGCGGGCCGGCCGTGCTCAGCATCGCCCGCGACATTACGGAACGGAAACGCGCTGAGGTGGTGCTGACGCGCCGGGCGGCGCAACTGGCCGTGCTCAGCGATGTAGGGCGGCAAATTGCCGCCATTCTAAGCCTGGATCAAGTACTGGCACGCGCGGCGCAGCTGGTGCAGGAAAGTTTCGATTATCATCATGTGGCGTTGTTCCTGGTGGATCACGCGCGCGGCGAACTGGAGATGAAGGCCATCGCCGGCAACTTCCTCCGGCTGTTTCCGCTGAACCATCGCATCCAGATCGACGCGGGCATGGTGGGCTGGGTGGGCGCGCACGGCCAGCGGCTGTGCGCCAACGATGTCGAGGCCGAACCGCACTACATCAACTTCTACCCGGAGGTCATTCCCACGCGCTCGGAACTCAGTGTGCCCATTCGCGTGGGCGAAGAAACCGTCGGCGTGCTGGACGTGCAAAGTCCCGAACTCAACGACTTTGACGACGACGATGTACGCGTGATCGAAACCCTGGCCGATCAAATCGCGGTGGCCATCGCCAACGCCCGATTGTACGAGGCGGCCCAACAGGGACGTGCCGAGTGATGAGTGATGAGTGAACAGCGCGCAGGCTCATTGTCGCGCTCCAAAACGAAGCCATCTGTTCTTCGCACCACCGACATCGCCAAAGCCGTGGGCGTGCACGCCAATACCGTGCGCGTGTACGAGCAGTGGGGCTTCCTGCCACTCGTGCCGCGCGGCCCCAACGGCTACCGGCTCTACACCCAATTTCACCTCGATCAAATGCGGCTGGCCCGCACGGCGCTGCACGGCGGCTGGCCGGGCCGCGCCATTCGCCGCTCGGCGTTGGCGCTGGTGAGGCAATCCGCTTCAGGCGATATGCGCGGCGCGCTGAAGCAGGCACGGCAGCATCTGATCCTGGTTCAGGCTGAGCGCGCTCAAGCCGAAGCCGCCGCCACTTACCTTGAAAAATGGGCTAACGGCGAGCTCGACAGCGAGCGCACCGCACCGTTGCAAATCGGCGAAGCGGCCGAACTGCTCGACGTTTCCACCGACATGCTGCGCAACTGGGAGCGCAACGGGCTGATCAAAGTGCCCCGTGAGCGCGGCAATCGCTATCGGTTGTACGGCGCGATCGAGCTGGGGCGGCTGCGCGTGCTGCGCTTGCTCTATCGCGCCGGCTACAGTTCCATGGCCATCCTTCGCATGGTGCGCCAACTCGATCGCGGCCAACGTACAAATCTGCGCCGCGCCCTCGACACACCTCCGCCCGATGAAGACATCCTCACCACCGCCGATCGTTGGCTGTCCGCGCTGGCCGAGCAGGAACAGCGCGCCCAGGACATGATCGCGCAGCTCACGGCCATGCAGCGTCGAAAGTAAATCGCGAGAGCCTAACCCTCCACCTGCACACCAGGGTTGTAGAATCAAACTGGACTAAATTCGTTCAGGAGGATTCTGCATGTTACCACACGTCATTTTGCACAACGCCGCCAGCGTCGACGGTCGCATGGATTGGCCTAACGTCGATCTGGGGCTGTATTACGAACTCGCCGCGCACTGGCCGGTGGATGCAATGTTGTCCGGCAGCGAGACAATCCTTGCTGCGTACGCCGCCACGCCCGCCGATGCCCCCGCCGCCGAACCGTCGCCCGAGGCGCAGACCTTGCTGGTCGTTGTGGACGGCCGCGGACGCATTCACAAGTGGACCCAGATTCGTTACTCGCCCTATTGGCGCGATACAATCGTGCTCTGTTCGCGAGCTACACCGATCGAGTACATCACTGAACTGCAAGAACAGGGTATCGCGCACATCATCGCAGGGGATGATCGAGTTGATCTGTGCGCCGCACTCGAAGAACTCAACGCGCGCTTTGGCGTGAAGACGATCCGCGTAGATAGTGGCGGCGCACTCAACGGCGCGCTGCTGCGCGCAGGTCTGATCGATGAGGTGAGCGTATTAATCACGCCTACGTTGGTCGGCGGTACGACACCCCGATCGATCTTCACTGCCCCCGACCTTACTTCGCCCGACGGCGCGATTCCGCTTAAGCTGACTCATGTCGAGCAGCTGCGTGGTGAAACGGTATGGGTGCGATACGCGATCGTGAAGAGTGATGAGTGACGAGTGAAACGTGGTGCGTGATGATCCTCACGCAATACGCATCACGCACCACGGCATGGAGAACCAATGACCTCACAAATCGTTGTAACCGACCTACGCAAAGTCTATCGCGTGCCAGAGCGCGAGGCGGGGCTGGGGGCGGCCATCGGCAGCCTGTTCCGGCGGCGCTATCAAGACGTACTGGCCGTCGACGCGATCACCTTCACCGTGCAGCCCGGCGAGATGGTGGGCCTCATCGGGCCGAACGGCGCGGGCAAGACCACCACGCTGAAGATGTTGTGCGGCCTGCTGCACCCCTCGTCGGGCGAGGCGCGCGTGGCGGGCTTCGTGCCGTGGCAGCGCGAGCACGCCTATCTGCGCCGCATCAGCATGGTGTTGGGCAATAAGAGCCAGATGTTGTGGGACATCCCGCCGCTAGATTCGTTTCGCGTGCTGAGTGAGATTTACGGCGTGCCGCCCGTTCAATTTCAACAGACCCGCGACGAACTGATCGAGCTGCTGGAAATGCAGGAGATTATCAATAAGCCCGTGCGTAACCTGTCGTTAGGCGAACGCATGAAGTGTGAACTCGTCGCGGGCTTGCTCCATCGACCGAGCGTGTTGTTCCTCGATGAACCGACGCTGGGATTGGATGTGTCGATGCAGCTGCGGCTCCGGCGTTTTCTCGCAGACTACAATCAGCAGCACGGCGTCACTGTGATCCTGACCAGCCACTACATGGCCGATGTGATGGCGCTGTGCCCGCGCGTGATCCTGATCCACCACGGGCGATTGTTGTACGACGGTGAGTTGAGCGGACTGGCGCAGCGCCTGGCACCGTTCAAGTTGTTGCGTGTGACGCTGCGTGACGATGGTCAAGCGCTGGACGACGAGTCTTTACCAAAAGGCATCGAGATTACCGAACGCAGCGCCAATCACTTGACGTTACGCGCCAGCCGATCGGCTGCCCCGGCGATCACGGCCCAGTTGTTGCAGACGCTGCCCGTGATCGATCTGGTCGTGGAGGATCCGCCGATCGAAGCCGTGATCGATCAGATTTACCGGGAGGGCGACGTATGAATGCGCGCGGCGGTTGGGCGCTGATCAGGGGCACGTGGTTGTCGTGGATTCAGCATCGCAGTTTCTTCTTCGTGCTGGCCTTTGGCTGGATGATTCCGCCGTTGATCTATCTGCTGGTGTGGTCGACGGCGGCGGGCGATCAATCGATCGGCGGGCTGACGCGCGGCGGCTTTGTGGCTTATTACCTCGTGTTGATTTTGGTGAATCAATTGACCTATTCGCAGACGAATTGGACCGTGGGCGATCTCATCCGCTACGGCGAGATGAACCGGCTGTTGATGCGGCCGCTATCGCCGCTGTTCGATGCACTCTCCACTGAGGTCGCGGGTAAGGTGGTCTATCTGATCTTCGATGTGCCGATCGTGCTTGTCTTAGCCTTGATTTTGCGGCCCGAAATGGAATTGACGCTGCTCAACGCACTGGCCTTTGTCCCGGCGCTGTTGCTGGCATGGCTGCTGCGGTTCTTCTGGGGTTACTGGCTGGCGCTGTTGGCCTTTTGGGCCGCGCGCGCCGACGCGTTGCTGGCCGTGCAGGATTCGTTGATCTTCTTGTTGGCCGGGCAGGTCGCACCGATTGCGTTGTTGCCGGACGTCCTGCAAATCGCGGCGAAAGTGCTGCCGTTCCGCTACATGGTCAGCTTCCCGGTCGAGGTATTCGTCGGGCAGCTCAGCCCGATCGAGTTGGGGACGGGCGTTGTGATTCAGCTTGGTTGGTTGCTAATCGCGATGGGTTTATCAGCCGTGATGTGGCGCGCAGGTGTGCGGCGCTATTCGGCAGTGGGAGGGTAAGCGTGCAATCACTGAAACTGATCAAGCTGTTTGCGCAAGCGTCGCTGCAAGAAGAACTGGCCTATCGATCGAACTTCTTCATCAGCGTGCTGAATTCGCTGTTGAATCTGGGCACGGGCGTGCTGGGCCTGGTGGTCGTGTTCGGACAAGTCGAGACAATTCAGGGTTGGACGCTGAACGGAACATTAGCCGTGTTAGGCAGTTATCTCATGGTGAGTGCAGTCCGTGCGTTGTTCATCGGGCCGAGTCTTGAATCGCTGGCGGGTATGGACGGCGAGGTGTGGAGCGGGCAGCTGGACTTCACGCTGCTGCGGCCGCGCAATGCCCAGTTTCTAGCCAGTTTTCGGCGGTGGCGGCTGTTGTCGCTCTTCGATCTGGTGTTGGGGCTGGGTGTGTTGATTGTGGCGGTAGCTGGTCTCAGTCAGACAGTGACCGTGGGACACTTGATCGCGTTTGTGATCACGCTGGGCGCGGGTGTCACGATTTTGTATGCGATTCTACTGACGTTTGCGGGGTTGGTGTTCTGGAGTCCGGGCGTGCTGTTTACGTGGGTGTTCGATGGGCTATTTCAGTTGGCGCGTTATCCTATCGGGCTGTATCCGGGCTGGCTGCGCCTGGTGCTGACGTGGATCGTGCCGGTAGGTGTCATCACGACCGTGCCCGCCGAGGCGTTAACGGGCGCGTTATCGCTCGAGATGCTGATCGGGAGTGTGGTGTTGGCATCCGTGCTGCTCATCGCTGCGTCGTTGATTTTTCGGGTTGGTCTGCGGCGCTACGCCAGCGCGTCGAGTTGATTTTGATGAGTAATGAGTGACGAGTGATTGGCTTTTTCACTCGTCACTCATTACTCGGCATTTCTTTCTGCCCCACACCGCCCACAGCGGATCGAACTGCGGGCCAGGCGATCGATCCTGATACATGAGTTGATCGAACTGGCCGCTGGCGCGAAAGTACAACGTTACGATCTGCACGTGCGCCCGATCATCCGTGGACGCCCACAGGTCGATGGACTTCGAAGGGAAGCAGCGGTTTGAGAAAGTCAGGATAAACGGCGCACCCGGTTTCAACACGCGCGCCACTTCATTGAAAGTCTCGACCGGGCGCTGCAAGTACTGCACTGAGACGCAGCACAGCGCGGCATCAAAGACGTTGTCTTCAAACGGCAGCGATTTGCTCGTGTTGAGATTGTGGATGACGTGTTCGGAGAGGTCAGGGTTTTCAGCCATTTCTTCGGCGTTGAGGCCCAGGCCAATCACGCGCTGATACTTCACTTCGCCCGGCAAGTGCGAGCGCCACGCGGACATCAGATCGAGGATGATGCCGTTGGGTGGCACGAGTTCGCG
>JAUQXD010000228.1 GCA_030834835.1 Thermoflexales bacterium
GCGGCCGACGAAGGCCGTGGCCTGTGGCGGCAAGTTGTGAGGGATCGAACGCGGCGCGGCTTCAGCGGCAGGCTCGATCGGGCTGGCGGATTCGATCGGGAGTTGGATGTCCGGCGCGCCGTACGGCGAACGTCCTTGCGATAATTGCTTATACAGCGCGCGTGTTTGCTCGGACGGCTCGACATCCAGTTCTTTGTGCAACGCCTCCACGCAGCGTTGATAGACCGCCGCGATATTGGCGGTGTTGCCCAGATGATAGTGCGCGGCCAACAGCGCGCGATACGCCGACTCGGGCGACTGCCCCTGCGCGATCCAGTGCTCGGCCCATTCGATCGTCTCGCGCCAGCGGCGCTCCGCGATCAGGCGCTCGATCAACAACTCCATCTTGCGCTCGAAGGTGGCCTGCCAGCGCTCGCGTTCGAGGGCGATCCAGTCTTCGTAGAAGCCGGGCAGAAACTCGCCCGCATAGACGGACACGCACGCCATCAGCGCTTCGGTCGAGGGGTTCGATCGGGTGTTGTAGTCCAGCGCCTCGACATCGAGTTGATACGGCGTCTCGGCGTTGAAGGCAATCGCCAGATCATCGGCGTTGAGATAGTCGCCGCCCACTGCTTTGCGAATGCGCCACAGCGCGTGACGCAAATTGCTGCGCGAGTTGGCGTCGCTGGCGTCAGGCCAGAGCAACCCGGCCAGTTTTTCGCGGCGAATGGCCGTGCCGGCGTTGAGGAGGAGGTAGGCAAAGAGCGCCTGCGCCGGGCGCGAGGGCAGATCGACCGGCTGATCGTCGATGGACAGGTTGAATTGGCCCAAAAGTTTGACGTGCAGCATGGCGAATCAAGTATATCACGCCTGATCAAGTCGCGGTTTATAGCCGGGCCGTTCAACACGAGGCTGGAGTATCCTGTACCATAGCAAGCCCGTCGAAGTCAGAGACAATGGGTGTGGCCGCGACTGGGAATGGGCGAGCAAGCGGCCAAAAGTGTGTTATACTAAATTTGAGCGTGCGGGATACTACCTTCACCATCTTCGTGGTTCATCACTCAGTCTGGGGCGCAGCAGCTTCACGCCGCCATCCTCGTAGTCTGAAAGCCGCGCGGCAAGCACCTGAATGCCGTGCACGGAGAGCAGTATGGAGTTAGCCAGCGGTCAAATCCTCTGTCAACGTTTTCGCATTGACAGGCTGATCGGCCAGGGGGGTATGGGCTCGGTGTATCTGGGCCATGACCCAGTGCTCGACCGCGAGGTGGCCATCAAGCAACTGCGCCTGGCATACCTTGATGGCGAACAACCGCCAGAGCAGCTGCGCCGCCAGTTCCAGCGCGAAGCGCAAATCCTGGCTAATCTGCATCACCCCAACCTGCCGCGTGTGACGGATTTTTTCGAGCACGACGGCCTGTACTATCTCGTGATGGATTACATCGCGGGCACAACGTTGCAGGATGTGCTGCGGCAACAGCGCGGCGGCCTGGATCCCAATCGGGTGCTCGCATGGGCCGATCAGCTGTTGTCAGCCCTGGAATATATCCACGCGCACAATTTCATCCATCGCGACATCAAGCCGGCCAACATCCGGCTGACGGCCGAAGATCGCGTGTTTCTGGTGGATTTCGGCCTGGTCAAGAAACAAGATCTTTACGATTCAAAAACGCTGACTTTGATTCACGCGGTGGGCACGCTGGAGTATGCGCCGCCCGAGCAATATGATCCGGCCGGGCATACGGATCAGCGCTCGGACCTGTACGCGCTCGGCGCAACGCTCTATCACCTGCTGTCGGACCAGGCACCCACTACTGTCTCACGCCGCATCACCGAGCCGGAGGCTTTTCAACCGCTGCGGCACTACAAGGCTGACCTCTCGCCCGAGATCGAGCAAGTCATCAATCGCTCCATGGAGTTATCACCTGAGAAGCGTTTTGCTACGGCCGCCGATATGCGCGCGGCCCTGCAACGCGCCCGGCAGCGCGCGCAGAGCGGCGAATTGGCAACCCACAATCTGGCCGAGCAACCGTTTCCCCGGATGCCCGGCGCACCCCCGTCAGCGCCAACACGTCGCGTGCCACGTCGCGCAGTGTTGGCTGGTGCAACGGCACTGGGCGCCATGCTCATCGTCATCGCCAGTCTGGCTGGCCGCTCCGCGGGTATCGGCGTCACAAATGAGCCAACTTCAACTGTAGCTGCCGCGTCTGTAACGCAGACTACGGCGTCTGTCGAGACACCCACAACAGGCACAGCGACCGTCACTCTGACGTCCACGCTCGAGATCACACCGGCAACATCGACCAGCGCACCCCGCACTGCGGCCACGAGTGTGGCTAGGCCGCCTTCAGGTAATCCCCAGGCACCGACTCTGAAACCCACAAAGATTCCACCCGGACAAGCGAACCAGCCCACGCCGCGCCCGACAAACGATAAGGGCGGAAACTCGAATAACTCCAACTCTGGCGGCGGCAAGTCCAAGTAGATGCGCGACTTCTTCAGCGCGAGGCCGTAAACAACCCGACCGCCCGCCCGACGATCAAGGCCACCACCGCCAGCGAGTTGAGGGTCTGGACCATCGTCAGAATCTTGAAGCGGCGTGAGAGGATAGACACATCGTTGGGGCCAAGCGAGGTACTGCTGCCAAAGGCGGCAAACAAGTAGTCGAGGAAACCGGGCCGCCAGTGCTCCCAGCCCGGAATCGGTTCTTCCTGCTGCTTAAACTGCAATTCGATGCGCTTCGCGTGCGTGGTGCCGCGTCGATCGGGGCCGCCCGCGTCCAGAATCCAGAACCAGATCGTGAAGACGATCCAGTTCATCAGCCAGACCAGCACCGCATCCATCAGCAACAGCGCCGCATCGCGATTGCCTTCGCGTTTGGTGATGGAGAACAACAGATCGAAGACGTAGTTGCTGACGTTGAAGGTGGCGATACCATTCGCCAGGAAGAACACCCAGCGGATCACCCGTTCCCGGTCCAGCAGCCAGCTGATGAAGGCTACCACAAACAGGAGGCCAAACAGGCCGAATTCCGGCAGCAACGTATTGGTGACCTGGTTGAAGGCGCGCACGTCGATGTTGAGTTCGGCCACAATCGCCGTGAAATCCAGCGCGTCGGACACGATCCAGTTGAGGACGCCCACCATCGCCAGCGCGATCAGGCCCGGCAGGTTGCGGCGGCGCTCGTTAAAGAACAGGCGGAATTGAGTTAAGCCCATGGGTGTGACTCGCAAGCAAGATGCAATCGAGTATAGCACACGTCGAAGTGGTTGATCGGCGCGGCCACAGTGCGGTGTGCGGCGCAGTACTCCCGTGCTTCCGCCCGCCTGGCGTGCCGCCCGGCCTTTGACTGGGACACGGTGTGGCGCGCCCCGCTGTGCGGGGCAGGTAAGGCGTAAAGCGCGCGGGAATGACATCGCAATGGTGGCTGAGTAGTTATGAACTGCCGGGGTCAGATTGACTGCGATTTGCTTACTTGCCCCAGATCCATTTTCTGCACGCTGCGCAGACCGGGGATAGCCGCCAGCACGACGACGAGCAACAGCCCACTCACGCCCAGCACCACCGAAATGGGCTGAAGCTGCGTCATCATCCCGTAGAAGTCGTTATCATAGTAACGGACCATGATCGAGCCAATCTGAGCGCCCAATGGCACGCCAACGAGGATACCGATAACGACCATGATCAACAGTTCCAGCAAGACCACGGTGATGATCTCGCGGCGACTGATGCCCAGTGACCGCAAGATCGCCAGTTCGCTTTGCTGCTCGTGTAGCGTGGCGC
>JAUQXD010000229.1 GCA_030834835.1 Thermoflexales bacterium
TTCA
The DNA here is from genome assembly GCA_030834835.1 of Thermoflexales bacterium. GTDB lineage: Bacteria > Chloroflexota > Anaerolineae > Fen-1058 > Fen-1058 > JAGOBP01. The sequence goes on from JAUQXD010000229.1 coordinate 5, forward strand.
CGGCCGAGTTCACCGATCAGATCGCGCGCAGTTCATTCTACGTGCTAAAGCCTCAATGGCTGCGCCTCATCGACAACTCCAAATACTTTGGGCATCGCGAAGAGTTTACGATACCGTGACCACGACTTCCACGCCTCGCGTTCAAAATCTGGAAAAGGCCGCGTTGCGCGGCGAGCCGTCGCACGTCTGGCGTTACGGGCAACAGCGCCGCCTGGATATGATCGTGCACGCACTGCCGTTCGATACGCGCCGCGTGCTGGTGGATGGCTGCGGCGTGGGAATGTATGTGCGGCAATTGGCGGAACTGGGCTACAACCCGATCGGCCTCGACATCGACTTTGAGCGCGTACAAGAAGGCACGCACGACGGCATTGAGCAGTTGCATGCAGCCGCCGGCGAAGCGTTGCCGTATCCAGCTGAGTCATTCGATGCGGTCCTGTCGCACGAAGTCATCGAGCATGTCAGTGATGATCGACAGGCCGCGCGTGAGATGCTGCGCGTGCTGCGGCCTGGCGGACGGGCGATCGTGTTTTGCCCCAACCGCCTGTATCCGTTTGAGACGCACGGCCATTACTGGCGCGGCCAGTATCATTTTGGCAACACGCCGCTAATCAACTATCTGCCCGATTCGCTGCGCAACAAGTTCGCACCGCACGTGCGCGCCTACACGAGGCGGGGCATTCGTCGCCTGTTCGACAGCCCAACCGCGCGGGTGATTGCACACACCCAGATTTATCCCGGCTACGACAACGTTGTGGCGCGGCGGCCCGCCCTGGGCAAGCTGCTGCGCTCGATCACTTATGCACTGGAACACACGCCGCTGCGCGTCTTTGGCCTGTCACACTTCCTCGTTGTCGAAAAAGTCTCCGCGTAGGGGCAAGCCGCATGCCGGACGCCCGTTCAATCGAAACTACTCAACCGTTCAGGCTCACCGCGCCGTCCCCGGCGCGGACAAGGAGCCGCCGGGGACGGCGGCTTGAGCGATTGCATGTGTTCTTCAAAAGCCGCCGGCTGTTCAATGCGCTGTTGATCGCGATTGTGCTGGCATTGTATACCGCGTCAATCAACTTCGGTCTGATCTGGGATGACCCGAAGTGGTATCAGCAGGGCGCGGGCCAATCCCTGGGGCAACTCTTCACCTCACTCGATACGTATCAGTTCTATCGGCCGCTGGCAATCGGGCTGAATCGATTGCTGGTGTCGCCGACCGGCGTCGTCAATGCGCCGCTGGCGCACCTCATTCAGGTCGCCGCGCATTTGATTGCCACACTGGCCGTCGTGCCGCTCCTGCGCGCCTTCAAGATCGACGACCGCGCCGCGCGGATCAGCGCGATCCTCTTTGCGATTTACCCGTTGTCGTATCAGGCGGTGGCATGGCAGGCGCCGCAACAGCCCATCGCCACGCTGGCCGTTTTTGTGTCCATCCTCGCCGCCGATCGGTTCCTGCACCTCAATCGCGTGCGTTACCTTATCGCATCGGTTGTGACCTATGCGTTTGCGCTGCTGTTTCAAGAAAGCGCGCTGCCGTTTGTGTGGGTCTTTGGGTGGTTGGCCGCCAGTCATTGGACAAGGACGAAAGGGTCGCGCTCATTCTGGCCGCTGATTCATCTCGCGCTGGCCGTGCTTTACTTCAGCATCTGGCTCAACGTGCCGCGTCAGGCCGGCGTGACGGGGCGCGGTCTCGATGCACGGGTGCTGGCCTATGTCGTGCAGAGTATCGCGTTCCCGATGGCAAGTGCCGGTTCAAGTGTGTTGATCAACTGGCCGGTCGCTACCTTGACGCTCGTCTTCGCGGCGATTGCGGTGCTGCTCTTGCTCGGCGCGTGGCGCGCGCGCGGCTGGCGCGCGGCGCTGTTTAGCGGGGCGTGGATCGCCGCCGGGGTGCTGCCGATCGTGGTGGGCCTGTCGTGGAGTTACGTGCGCATCGGATCGCGCCTGCTCTATCCGGCGAGCCTGGGCATCGCGTTGGTGTGGGGCAGCTGCATCGCGGGCCTGTGGACCGGACGGCTGTGGCAGCGCGTGCTCAGCATCGGCCTGGCCGCGATCGTCATCGCGATCTCAATCGGGCAGTGGAACCAATTGCAGCGTCTTTATTTAATGGGCACGCAGCATCTCGATCAAACAATCATTACTTTAGAAAAATCGAGCGATCAAAATCTGTTGTTCATCAACTACCCCGATCGGATCGAGCTGCTTCCGCCGCCTTACCCGCTGGGCAACTGGGGCCTGATCCTCACGCCGGTGGTGCAAGACCTGTCCGATTATGCGGTCGCGAAGGTCGGATATAGCGCCCGCACCACGTCGCTCTCAGCCTTCCGCGCCGGTACCGATCAACGCGGTGCGTGGCAATATGCTGTGGCAATGCGGGGCGAAGACACGCCCGCCGAGAAATTGTATGAGGTCGCTGCGCAGGCCGATCGGGTTCTGATAACCGATTATTTGCCCGACGGTCAGCTGCGCTTGCGCGAGGTCGGCTCCATCCGATCGAGCAACGCAGCAACTTCATTCATCGCTTCATTTGAAGGCGCGGCGGAACTCATCGCGGTCACGACTGATTCATCAATCAACCTGACATGGCGATCACTCAAACCGTTGAGCGCGGACACGACGATTTTCCTACACCTGTGGAAAGACGGCGCATTTGTCAGTGCCTTCGATGGCGACAGTCTGGGTGGCCTGATTCCGCCCGCTATATGGCAACCGGGCGACGAAATTATCGATGTAAGACGCGTCGATTCAAACACATTGCCGGCCGGCCGCTATGAAGTGCGCGTGGGGCTGTATCGACGTGGCGATGGCGTCCGCTACCCGGCGTTTGATGCGAACGGTCAACGGCTGCCGGATGATGCGGTGACGATCGGGACGTTTGACGCGCCGTAGGCCGCTCCCTCTTATTCCGCGCCTTGCGTGATCGGCACGCACCAGTTAAGATTGGCTTTCACCATTCCTTATCGGTTATGAGGCAACCTTGAACACTGATCCACACGCTCAAATCATCTTATCCCGCCGGCGGCGCGCAACTGCGCGGCAGGGCAAAGGACAGACCGCGTTCCGCTTCATCACCATCGTGGTGATTGCCATCATGGTGAGCTGCGGCGCGGTCTTCGGCACCGGCATCGGCGGCGCCGTGGCGATCTATGCCAGCCTGACGGCCGATCTGCCCGATCCCTCGCAACTCGAAGCGCAGTTTTCGGCTGAAAATCAAGAGTTTTTCGAGACGACCAAGATTTTCGATCGCACCGGCACAAACCTGCTGTACGAAGTGATCGATCCGCGCGGCGGCGACCGACAGTGGGTGTCGCTGGACGCCATTCCGGCGTTCTGCCGGCAGGCGGCCATCGCCAACGAAGACCGCAGTTTCTATGACAATCCGGGCTTCGATCTGCGCGGCGTCGCCCGCGCCTTTGTCAGCAACTTGCAGGGCGGCTCGGTGCAGGGCGGCTCGTCTATCACGCAACAGTTGGTCAAGAATAACCTGATCGATCCCGAACAGCGCCTGATTCGTGAAGGGCTGGCGGGCTACGAGCGCAAGGCCAAAGAAATTCTATTGGCCGCCGAAATCGGTCGCCGTTTCTCCAAAGATCAAATTTTGGAGTGGTATCTCAACACCAACTTCTACGGCAACCTGGCCTACGGCATTCAGGCCGCGGCCAAAGTCTACTTCAACAAGACTGTCGATCAACTCGATCTGGCCGAGTGCTCGATGCTCGCGCCCATTCCCCAGTTCCCGGCGCAAAACCCGATCGATAATCCGACTGAAGCGAAGACGCGCCAGGCCCTGGCCCTGGACGCGATGCTGCGCGACAACTACATCACTGCCGACGAAACGGTAGCCGCTAAGACGCAAGTCCTGCGAGTCGGCGGCGGCGTTGAAGCGCGCTTTGACATCAACGCCCCGCATTTCTCGGTGTACGTGCGCAAGTGGCTGGAAGACAAATTTGGCGCGGACACGGTCTATCGCGGCGGGCTTAAGGTCTACACGTCACTCGATATCGACCTGCAGAATTTTGCGCAGGATGCCATCGCGCGGCAAGTGAAGAAATTGACTGAAGAAGACCATAACGCTAATAACGGCTCGACGGTGATCATACGCCCCAAAACCGGTGAGATTCTGGCGATGGTGGGCAGCGCCGATTATTGGAACGACGCCATCGACGGCAAATTTAACGTCGCCACCGGTCTGCGGCAGCCCGGCTCGTCGTTCAAGCCGTTTACGTATCTCACGTTGTTGTCAGAGGGTGTGCCAGCGTCTTATGGCTTCCTGGATGTTCGCACTGAGTTTGCGCAGCCCGGCGCGAATCCGCCGATCTATGTGCCGGAAAATTACGATCGAGAATACCACGGCTACACACGCATGCGCATGGCGCTGGCGCGCTCGTATAACATCCCCGCGGTCCGCGCGATGGAGATGGCCGGCGTCGGCAACGTCATCCGCACCGTACACAAATTGGGCCTCACTACGCTCGATCAGGGTCTGGGCTATTACGGCCTGGCGCTGACGCTGGGCGGCGGTGAAGTGAAACTGCTCGACATGGTGTATGCGTTCAGCGTCTTTGCCAACGACGGCAACATGGCCGGCGCACCCATTGATCCAGAACGCCAGCGCCCTGGCTATCGCACACTCGATCCCGTGCCGGTGCTGCGCGTCGAAGACAGCAAAGGCGAAGTGTTGTGGAAGTACGATGTCGCCACCACCGTACCGATCGTGGACCCGCGCCTCGCGTATATCATCACCAACTTCCTGTCGGATAATGCCGCGCGCTGGGCGGCCTTCGGCTCACCGAACATCCTAGAACTCGATCGGCCCGCCGCCGTAAAGACGGGCACGACCAACGACTACAAGGACAACTGGACGGTGGGCTACACGCCGCAGGTCGCCATCGGCGTGTGGATTGGCAACACTGACAACAGCGCCATGAAGAAGGTCTCGGGCATTTCGGGCGCGGCGCCGGTGTGGAACGAATTGATGTCGTACTACTTGAAAGACAAAGAAGTGGAGCCGTTCGTGCGTCCGCCCGGTCTGGTCGAGGCGACCGTTTGCGCCACGACCGGTCTGCTGCCTACCAAGTATTGCCCGACGACGAAAGAACTCTTTATTCCCGGCACGGAGCCGACGTCATATGACACGCTCCATCAGGCGTTCCTGATCGATCGGGAAACGGGCCAACTCGCCACGGCGTTTACGCCGCCCGACAAGGTCGAAGAAAAGGTCTTCGAGATCTATCCGCCGGAAGCGGCCGACTTCGTGCGCGAAAGCAACCTGCCGCAGCCGCCCTCCAATTACGATACGGTCTACGGTCCGCCGCCCAACGCTTTTGGCGACGTGGCGATCATCAATCCGAACGCCTACTCGTACATCCGCGCCACGACCGTCATCACAGGCAACGCGAAAGGTGACGAGTTCAATCACTATCGATTGGACTTTGGTCGGGGACTCAATCCCACGGAGTGGCAGCAGATTGGTCCCGATCACGGTGAACAGGTCGAGGGCGGGCCGCTGGAGTATTGGGATGTGACCAATCAGGATGGCCTGTTCAGTCTGCGCCTGACGGTCTTCCGCAATAACGGCGAGACGCAAACCTCCATCGTGCAGGTCACGGCCGATAATATCACGCCGACGATCAAGATCATCTACCCGAACAACGGCGATGGGTACACCTATCCCAGCGATGAATGGGTCAACATCCAACTCGATGTCAATGACAACGTCGCCATCGGCCGCGTGGAAATTTTTGTGGACGACAAGCCGGAGCCGTGGTCAGTGCGGAATGCGCCGCCCTTCGGCGACAAGTGGGTGCTGGATTCCGGCGATAAACTCGGCGCACACACTTTCTTCGCGCGCGTCTACGATAAGGCCGGCAATATGGCCGAGAGCAATAAGGTGCGCGTGACCATCGGGGCGAAGAAGCAGTGAGTGCTCACCACCAGGTGAGGGAGCAATCGGCAAATTGGTGAATTCGTAGATTGGGATGACCCGTTCTCCAGACGAGAACGGGTCATTCTTTCAAACAAGGAGATCAGCGTGAATATTCTCGTGACAAACGACGACGGCTATTCGGCCCCTGGACTATTAATCTTGAAGCAGGCCCTGGAAAAAATCGGCACCGTGGTCGTCGTCGCGCCCGATCAAAACTGGAGCGCCGGCGGCCACGTGAAAACGCTGCACAAGCCGCTGCGGCTGAGCAAAGTGCAGCTGGCCGACGGCAGCGACGCTTACGCCAGCAGCGGCGCACCCAGCGATTGCGTCTCATTAGTGTTGCTTGGCGCGATCGACTTCAAACCCGACCTCATCGTGTCAGGCATCAACCCTTTCGCTAACCTGAGCCATGATGTCACTTACTCCGGCACCGTGACGGCAGCGATGGAAGGCGCGCTCAGCGGCATTCCATCGATCGCGGTGTCAGTGGAAAATGCCGACGCCGATCCTGATGCTTATGAACACGCCGCCGCGTTTGCCGCTCACCTCGTGCCGATCGTTCTGGAACGCGGCTTAGCGCGTGAGGTGCTGCTCAATGTGAATGTGCCGGTTGGCCCGATCAAGGGCGTACAGATCACCCGCATGGGGCAACGTGTTTATAACGACAAACTGGATGCCCGCATCGATCCGCGTGGCCGGCCTTACTACTGGATCGGCGGGACGGTTCCGACCGGCATCCCCGACGACGGGACCGATGTCGGCGCGCTGCATAACGGCTACATCTCCGTCACACCGATCCAGATGGACATGACGGCCTATCGATTTCAGGAAGCGCTTAAGGGATGGGAACTCAGCGCATAACTCCCGCGCTGAATTTTGTGGTTGACTTTGAAATCGCAGTCAAGTATATTCGGGCGTAATCGACCCAACTCGCCACACTCAGCACGCTGAAATCATCTCTCTGGGAGGAGACGCCATGATTATTCCGAGCATGTTGCTGAAGAAGTTGTACACGCTGGGCAGTTTGAAGAATGCCGAAGCGGGTGTGCAATTTTCCATCAAGAACCGGCTCAGCGATGCTGAGTTGGTAGGACTGCGCGCCATTCACATCAACGGCGCGCCGGTCGCCCTCGATCAGGTGTCAATGGTACTGAGTGATGGCCGCGCAGTGACGCCCGCTCAAATCGCCGCCAGCGGTCCGCTGCCCTTTCCACTCCGCGCCATCGTGACAATTCAAACCCTGTTGCCGCCCCTGCCGCAGGGCAAGCACGAGATTGAACTGACCTTCGAGACTAAGCCCTTTGGCAAACTGCAACTCAAAGTCGAAGACGCCATCTCCGAAAAAGAGCCTGACCAGTTAAGGATTCCGCGCGATGCGGTCGATGACTACAGCGAAACGATCATCAAACAACGGCAAACGCTGGTGGAACAATTCTCGGGCGCGAAGCCCACGCACGTCTGGCAATACTCGATCGATCCCCATTCGACCAAAGGCAACATCGAAAACTTCATCGGCGTGGCGCAAGTCCCGATCGGTTTAGCTGGCCCGCTGCGCATCAACGGCGAGCACGCCCAGGGTGACTTCATGGTGCCGCTGGCCACGACCGAAGGCACGCTGGTCGCCTCATACAATCGCGGTATGAAGATCATGAATCTCAGCGGCGGCGTCAAAGTGACCGTCGTGGCCGATGCGATGCAGCGCGCACCCGTCTTTGTATTCGCCGACGCCCGCGCCGCCCGCGACTTTGCCAGATGGCTGAAAGATAACTTCGAGCAAATCAAAGAAGAAGCCGAAGCCTCGTCGAGCGTGGCGAAGTTGATTGACCTCGACCCTTATCTATCAAACAAGTTCGTCTTCATCCGCTTCAACTACACCACCGGCGACGCCGCCGGGCAGAACATGGTCGGTCGGGCCACGTTTGCCGCGTGCAGTTGGATCATCGAGCATTACGAAGGCATCACCAATTTCTATCTTGAATCGAACTTTGCCACCGACAAGAAAGCGTCGCAGATCAACATCATGCGCACGCGCGGCAAGCGCGTCACCGCCGAGGCGACCATCCCGCGCGATGTGCTCATTCAGAACATGCGCGTGGAACCGGAGAAATTGTTTTACCACTACGGCGTCGCGTCGATTGGCGGCTTCCTGTCAGGTGTGAACAACAACGGCTTGCACTCGGCCAACGGCATCACGGCGATGTTCATCGCCACCGGGCAGGATGTGGCAAATGTGGCCGAATCGTCGGCGGGCATTCTATACTGTGAACTGACTCCAGCCGGTGACTTCTATCTATCGCTAACCATCCCCTCGCTGATTGTGGCGACGCACGGCGGCGGCGTGGGCCTACCCACTCAACGCGAATGTCTGGAGATGCTGGGCTGCGTGGGGCGCGGCAAAGTCTATCGGTTGGCCGAGATTGTAGCCGCCGTGGCTCTGGCAGGCGAGATTTCGCTGGCGTCGGCCATCTCGTCATCCGACTGGGTATCGAGCCACGAAAAGTACGGGCGCAACCGCTGAAGGATGAGGGATGAAGGATGAATGGGGCTGGCGATCTTTTTCATCCTTCCGCCTTCATCCTTCATCCTTGCCTGTGCGCTTGTCGCATGGCCTGAACCGTGGTATTCTTGCGTCCGCTGTAACACGAAGGACCCCGCTCGTGGATAGGCGGGGTTTTGCTTTGAGGTGAGGACGAGTATGAGCATCGAGCAACTAATTATCAGTGTCGGGTATATCGGCGTATTTGCCATCATCTTCGCCGAGTCGGGTTTGTTCTTCGGGTTCTTCCTGCCGGGGGATAGCCTGTTGTTGACGGCGGGGCTGCTGGCTTCGCGCGGCCTGTTGGACATCTGGGTCTTGCTGCTAATTCTGCCTGTCGCCGCGATTATAGGCGACAACGTGGGTTACTGGTTCGGCAAGAAGACCGGCCCGCGCATTTTTAACCGGGAAAACTCGCGGCTGTTCAAGCGCAAGAATCTACTGGCAGCCAAAGCGTTTTACGAAAAGCACGGCGGCAAGACCATCGTCATTGCGCGCTTCATGCCCTTCATCCGCACCTTCGCCCCCATCGTGGCCGGCGCAGTGGAGATGGAGTATCGCCGGTTCATCATCTGGAATTTCTTCGGCGGGCTGCTGTGGGCGGTGGGCGTAACGCTGGTGGGCTTTGGCATCGGCGTGTTCTTCAAAGACACGGTCGATCCCGAAACGCTGGACAAGTACTTCCTGCTGCTAATCATCGGCGTGATTTTCGTCTCGGCGCTGCCGGCCATGATTCACATCTGGCGTGACAACAAGGACGAGATTCTGCGGCGACTGCGACGCGAACCGGCGCAACCTAAAACTCCGGCTGAACTGGCAGAAGACTAAATGTAAACGGCGGCGAGTTTCATACTCGCCGCCGTTTTTATTTAAGCACTTGCCGGCGCTGCCGTTCCAACAAGAACTCCAGATACGCCAGCCCCATTTCTTTCTCAAGCGGATCGAGCGCCTGATACAACGTGAGCAGTCGATTCAAATCTGAATTGGGCGAAAATTCCAGATCGGGATTGAGGCCGGTGGCTTCTTGCAACAAGTCGACCGACGTCGTGCCGAAGAGCCGCGCCAGCGCATCCAGTTCGGAGATGGTGGGACTGGTCTTGTTGGTCTCGATGCTGGACAAATAGCTGGAACTGCGATCCAGCCCGGCCCGATCGACCACTTCTTGCTGCGTCCAGCCGTGCCGATCGCGATGACGTTTGAGCAAAGATCCAATAGTGGGCATACTCATCCTCGTATTGATTAGCCGATCTTTTCGGCTTTGGCTTCTTCGACTTCTTCCTGCCCCGGCTGCACGCGCCGCAGCGTATCGGGCGACACCAGCCGATCGATGTACAGCACCCCGTCGAGATGATCGATCTCGTGCTGAAAGATGCGGGCCAGCCAGCCTTCGGCGTTGATCTTGACCTTCTGCCCCGATCGATTCAGCGCCTTGACGGCAATGGCGTCGTGCCGTGACACATCGCCCAGCCAGCCGGGAATGCTGAGACAGCCTTCGGTACCGTCCACCATGTCTTCAGACGCCCAGATGATCTCCGGGTTGATGAGCGTGTAGAGTTTCTTTTTCGGCGGCGGCGCGCCTTCTTCTTCGTCTTCATCCTCGGCGTATTCGACCACGATGACGCGTTCGCTGACGCCGACCTGCGGCGCAGCCAGGCCCACGCCCGGCGCGTCGCGCATCGTCTCGATCATATCGTCGATGAGCTGGCGCAGTTCCGGCGTGACTTTGACGACCTTTTTGGCCTTGCGGCGCAGCACCGGCTCGTCGATTACTTTGATGTCAAGAATTGCCATCGGGTGCATTACCTCCTGCGGCGGGTTGTGCGGCGCGCGGCGCCTGCGGCTGGCGAATTTGATCGTAGGCTGCGAACCAGTCGCTCAATTCGTTACGTCGACCGCGGGCTTCATTTTCAGCCTGGCGCTTCTGAAATTCGGCCAGCCGCTTGTTGATGTCGGTCTGTGCGCCGGCCGGGTCGGTGATGCTCTTGAATTCAAAGACCGAGCCAGGCACCCGGATGGTGAGATCGCCGAAGTGCAGAAAACGCGCTACCGGGGACGGAACCTTAAACTCCGTCGTTTGAATCTTGGACAGGGTCGTTTCCCGGCGTTTCTCGCTCAGCAAAAACGGCACCCGCTCGATGTCGATGATGCGCGTGGCCGTCAAAATATACACGTCGTTGCGCCAATCCTCAAACAGCCAGAGCCACCAGGCAAAGAAAATGACCAGCGGAATCGGCCACATCCACCAGACGGCGTCGGGCAACGCGCCAAAGGGGAACCAGCGATTCCACCAGTTAATCGGCGCCCACAGAGTGAAGATCAGTCCCGTAAACGGCAGCCAGGTCGCCGCCCACAGGACGGTCCAATGCTTCCGCCAGATGATGGAGCCGTCTTGCTCGTCGCGCAGTTTCGGGAAAAGATATCGAAAGATACCGGGCAGTACCGACCGCACTGAGGTGGTGGCGGGCTGAGCCGGCGCGGCCAATTGGTCTCTGGTCGCCTCCTGCGTGTTGATGCGCGTGAGCAACTCATCGCGGATGGCGTGGCGCTCCGACGCTCGCGCCCGCGCCTTCACCCGTTCAATCTCCCGCTGGATCAGATTCTTCACTTCGTTCGGGTGCGGGATGTCCTTCATGGAGACCATGCCGCTGAAGGTTTCCACTCGCAGGTCGCCAAAGTCCAGCACCTGCGCCAGGATGCTGTTGCGGGCAAACTGAATTTCCGATACGGCCGACAACGGCGCTTCCTCACGGCGTTGTCGAATGATGGGCAGTTCGTCAATGTGGACGACCCGCTTGTTGGTCACGACGTAGTAGTCGTTGCGCCAGTCCGCAATGAGATAGCCCACCGCGCCCAGAAACAAGACCGCCGCCAGACCGCCCACAATCCAGCCGAGCGGCGCGGCCAACTGCCCGGCCAGGATCGCCAGCACAATCGCCAGGACCATCAGGCCAATCGGCAGAATGGCGGCCCGCACCAGCGACCACGGATGCTCGCGCGTAAAGACGACCACGCTTTCATCGGCCGCCTGCCAGCCAAATTGCGGCGAGTTGATCTTGCGGGCATTTTCGTCTTTGGGCGACAGGCGTCCCCGGAAGCCGGCATCGGCCGCAAACAGCGTCTTGAAATCATCGCGCGTAAAGACCAGCGCCGTCGTGGGCGTCACGGCACTGGCCGTGACATCGTGCGGTTCACCCAGCAGCGCCGACGATTCACCCAGCCAATCACCCGGACCGCGCGTCCCCACATCATTGGGCGCGCCCTGCGGATCGATGTGGTTTAGCTCGATCGTCCCATCATAAATGATATAGAGTGAGTTATCGGCGTCGCTCTGGCGATAGAGGATTGACCCGGCAGGATATTCCTCTTTTGAAGCCACTCGAACCAGGGCATCGAGGTCTGTCGTTCGTAGATTGGCAAACAGCGGAATTCCACGCAAGAATTCCGCCAGTGCTTCAAGTTCGGCGGGAGATAAGGGAACGTCAGCCATTGCTATCATCCTTACGCCGCAAATTGTATCACAACTAATTTGCAGAGGTGTGCGCGCGATGTATGTGAATGCTTATAGCTGTGGATTGATAATGTAATATTTAGAAGTAGCAGTAGGCCCGGTGGATATGTGGAGAAGAACACGTAAAACCCTGGATATAGGTTGGCGATTGCGGCCAATGAACATAGATGGGCGATCAGGGTGAATGCTTCCCCACAGGCCGTGTGGGCGGGATTGGGTATAACGCCCGATTACTGATCGGCGGCGATTCGGCCTTCTCATTCTCGAAAACACCTCGGCCATATTTAGGGGGTGAGATGTTAGCATAAACTACATATAGACTAGGTGCTAGAGAATTATGTTCGGTTTGTCCGGGTTATCCCCAAAAGAGGGCACTTATCCACACTTATCGGGCACTTCTCCACATCAAGAGGACTAAATGTTGGCTTCATCTTTGGTTCGACCCCCATATCTAGCCAGCCGAATAGATTTCCGCCCGCGGTCTATCCACAAAAGCAGGTGTTTATCCACAGTTATCCCCCACTTTTCCACAGTGTGGAGTCAATTTATAAGGCCGTTTTAGCCGTGATCGTGCCTAAATATGGCCGACATGTTTTGTCTTGTAAAACGAAACCGAGGCAGCA